>JAYSXE010000145.1:0-20498 GCA_043717565.1 Burkholderiales bacterium
GACGTTGACGCCGAAGCTGAACTCGGGGAAGGGCAGGTGCGGCAGCGTCTCGTCGCCCAGGCCGCCGGGCACGGTGATCTCCTGGCTGGCGGCCAGGTAGCGCGGCCCGGGGATCTGGCCGCTGTTGATGGCGTTGCGCGTCACCACGTCCAGCCGCGGCTTGGCGCAGGCGGCGCCCAGGCAACTGGTGAACCCGGCTTCCAGATATCGCTTGGCCACCTTGGCGCACCACAGCACGTGTTCTTCCAGCGGCATGGTCTGGATGCCGGCCAGCGTGGCCGCGTCGTTCCAGCTGAAGTGGGTGTGCGCCTCCACCATGCCCGGCATCAGCGTGGCGCCGGCACCGTCGATGACGGTGGCGCTGCCCGGGGTGATGGGCGCTGTGCTGCGGCCCACCTGGCGGATGCGGTTGCCGTCCACCAACACGCTGCCGGCGTAGGGTTGCGTGCCGGTGCCGTCAAGGATGCGGACGTTGGTGAACAGCGTTTGGCCCATGGTCGTGTGCTCCTCAGGCGGCCCAGCGCGTGACGGTCGACGGTGCCCCGCTGCGCACGGGTTGGCCGTGGCGCACGGGCGGTGCGCGGTGGAACTCGCCGTCCTTCATCACCGACAGGATGCGGCTCTTGTCCTGCAGCACCGTGATGTCGGCCAGCGGGTCGCCGTCGATCAGCAGCAGGTCGGCCAGGCAGCCTTCGCGGATGTAGCCGATGCGCTTGCCCATCTTCATCATCGGCCCGCCCCAGGCCGTGGCCGACAGCAGGGCCTCCATCGGGCTCATGCCAACGTACCTGACGAAGTACTCCAGGTCCTTGGCGTTGGTGCCGTGCGGTGTCCAGGCGAAGCCGTAGTCACCACCGGGCAGTATGCGCACACCGCGCCTGCGCAGCGCCTTCATGCTTTCGATGGCGGCTTCCAGCTCGCGGTGGTAGCCCATCTTTTTTGTCACCTCGGGCGTCAGGCCCCAGGGCGCGGCGTGGTGGCTGGTGTTGATCAGCCACGCCAGGCCGGGTGCGATGTGGTGGTTGAGCTTGTGCGCTTCCAGCAGGTCCAGCGTCTCTTCGTCGGTGAAGCTGGCGTGGTAGATGACCTCGATGCCCTGGCGCACGCATTCCTTGATGGCCCAGGTGCTGCGCGCATGGGCGGCCACGCGCTTGCCCCAGGCCTTCGCTTCTTCCACGCACACGCGGACTTCTTCTGGGGTGAACTGGCTCATCTCAGAAGGCATGCCGGTGATGGACTCGCCCGACAGGTTGATCTTGACGCTGTCCACGCCGTACTTCGCGAACATGCGCACGCAGCGCCGCATTTCCTCGGCGCCGCTGACGATGGCGCCAAAGGCGAATTCATGTTGAGGCAGGTGCGGCGCCGTGGTGTCACCCAGGCCGCCGGGCACGGTGATTTCCTGGCTGGCGGCCAGGTAACGCGGGCCGACGATGGTGCCGTCGTTGATGGCGTTGCGGATCACCACGTCCAACCGCGGCTTGGCGGTGGCCGCGCCCACACAGCTGGTCCAGCCCATGTCCAGGTACTTCTTGGCCACCTGGGCGCACCACAGGATGTGCTCTTCGGGCGGCATGCGCTGGATGGCGTCCAGGCTGGGCTGGTCGTTCCAGCTGAAGTGCGTGTGCGCTTCGATCATGCCGGGCATCAGAAAGGCGCCCGCGCCGTCGATGACGGCTGCACCGGCCACTGGCGGTGTGCGCTGCCCGTGGCTGGTCTTCACGACACGGCTGATCTGGTTGCCCTGCACCAGCACGTCGCCCGTGAACGGTGCTTCGCCGCCGCCGTCGAAGATGCGCACGTTGGTGTACAGAACGTCGGCCATTTGGGGGGTCTCCTAACGCTGGGCCGCCAGAAAGGCGCGCAACTCGGCCTGGCATTCGGCCACACGTTCAACTGGGGTCCAGTGGCCGCAGCGTGGCAGCACCACCACGCGCGCCTGGCTGGCGCCATGCAGGCGTTCGGCCAGCGCGCGCACGGCCTGCGGCGGCGCCACCCCGTCTTCTTCACCGGTGAGCAGCAGCACCGGGCTGCTGATGGATTCCACGCGTGCCGGCTGCGCGCCGGCCAGCGCCTCGCAGGTGCGGGCGTAGGCCTCGCCGTCCTGGCGCATCAGGCTTTCGCGCACGAAGGCCACGGCCAGCGGCTGGCGCGCGCGCGTGTCGGCCGACAGCGAGGCCTGCAGCAGTGCCGCCGTGATGCCGTGCATGCCGGCGGCGCCTTCGCTGCGTGCCTTGGCCGCCCGCGCGCGCAGCGCCAGCCGCGGAGCTTCAGACGGCGTCATCAGCGGGCCGAACAACGCCAGGCTGCGCACCAGTGCAGGGGCCTGCACGGCGAGGTGCTGGCACACGATGGTGCCCATGGAATGGCCGACAAAATGCGCCCGCACCACCCCCAGCCGCGCGCAGGCCGATTGCAGTTCGTCGACGAAGCGGCCGATGGACAGTTCGCCTTCGGCGTGCTGCGAACGGCCGCTGCCCGGCAGGTCCACACGCAGCACGCGGTGGCGCAGCAGCACCGGCATCAACGGCGTGAAGGTGTTGGAACTGCCGCCCAGGCCGTGCACGCACACCACGGCGTCGCCGTCGCCCTCGTCTTCCACCACCATGCGGTTGAAACTGTGCAGCGCCATCACCGACACCGGTTCTCGAGGGCGCGCAGTTGGCGCAGCACCCCCAGGTCGGGCTGCGGCACGGCCATTGGCGCGGGCCCGCGCCCGCACAGCGACACCGTGCCCGCGTGATCAACGCCACCCCAGCGCCAGCTGGCCATGCGCATGTCTCGTTGTCTCCTGTGGTTTGCCGGGACGCGGCTGCGCCCGACCCGGCCGCCGCGCCGGAAGCAGAGAGCGTCGTTTTACCAAGGCACCCGTGTTTGTGAGACTTGCGTCTCAAATCGGGACGGGCGCATCATAGGGGGCCCGCTGCTGCCCTTACAAGCGGGGTTCCACAGAAGACTGATCAGGACTAACCCGCATGCCGCGACTGAAGCACAAGGTCACTGAAGCCCCCCCGCCGCCGGCGCGCGGCGTCAAGGCGTCGACCTTCAAGTTGCTGCTGGACACCGCGATGCAGCTCATCCAGGCCGGCGGACACATTCCCTCGGTGGCCGAAGTGGCGGTGCGCTCGGCGGTGTCGCGTGCCACGGCCTACCGCTACTTTCCGACACGCAGCGCGCTGATCACAGCCGTGATCGACGCGTCGCTGGGCCCCGTGCGCACCATCGCTTCAGACCACGCGGGCGGGCGCGAACGGGTGCGCGAACTGTTCGAGCGCACCTTTCCGCGCTTCACCGAATTCGAGCCGCAGCTGCGCGCCGCCGCGCAACTGTCACTGGAGCAAACGGCGCTGGAACGCGCCGGGCTGCTGGAAGAAGAGCCCTACCGCCGCGGGCACCGCATCCGCATCCTGGAGCACGCCATCGCGCCACTGGCGCCCCAGCTCGGCCCGGCGTTGCGCGACAAGCTGCACCGTGCGCTGTCGGTGGTGTACGGCATCGAGCCCTACATCATCCTGAAGGACATCTGGGGCCTGCCCGACCGCGAGGTCGAACGCATCGCGCTGTGGATGGCCGACGCGCTGATCGACGCCGCGCTGCGTGATGCCGAAGCCACGGCCTCGGCCCCCACCGTGGCCGCACCCAGGCCCGCGCGGCGCAAGAAAGCCTGAACCATGGCCCCGCGCAAGACCGCCGCCTGGTACGACGCCCAGTACGACGCCCGTGCCAGCATTCCGCAGCAGGCGCTGATCCGCCAGGGCTGGCAAGAGCGTTCGGCGCACACCCGTGCCACCGTGCCTTGCCGGCTGGACCTGGCTTACGGCGCCCACCCCAGCGAGCGGCTCGACCTCTTTGGTCTGCCCGCCCCCGGCAGCCCCCCGGCGCCGGTGCTCGTCTACATCCACGGCGGTTACTGGCGCGCGCTGGACAAGCGGGACCAGTCGTTCGTGGCTGCGCCTTTTGTGCAGGCCGGTGCGCTGGTGGTGCTGCCCAACCACGCGCTGGCGCCCGCTGTCACCGTGCGCCACACCGTGTTGCAGATGGTGCAGGCCGTGGCCTGGGTGTACCGGCATGCAGCGCGTTGGGGCGGCGACCCCGGCCGCATCGTCGTGGCCGGGCATTCCGCCGGGGGCCACCTGGCCGCGATGATGCTGGCCTGCCGTTGGGCCGACGTGGCCGAGGGCCTGCCACCCCAGCTGGTGCACGCGGCGCTGGCCATCTCTGGCGTGTTCGACCTGGAGCCCTTGCGCCACGCGCCTTTTCTGGCGCCCGACCTGCGCCTCAGCGCCGCCGAGGCGCGCGCGCTGAGCCCCGCAAACCTGCCGCCGCCAGCCAGCGGGCAGCTGCTGGCGGTGGTGGGTGGTGATGAAAGCGCGGAGTTCCAGCGCCAGACCGCGCTGATCTGCCGCGCCTGGGGCCCTGCGTGTGTGCCGGTGTGCGAGGCCCTGCCCGGCCGCCACCACATGAACGTGCTGCACGACCTGGCAGAGCCCGGCACGCGGTTGCACACGCTGGCCCTTCAGCTGCTGGGCCTGGCCGGCTGAAGGCAATGCACACCGGCGCGCGTGCCGGCGCCGGCCGCACGCCGCCCCGCGTTGGCGTTCAGCCGGCGGGCAGGCCCTTGGGAATGCCCATTTGCCGCAGGGTGTGGGCCACTGCCGCCACGGCCTGCCGCATCTCGTTGGCACCGATGGCGCCGATGCAGCCGACACGGAACGTCTCCACCTGCGTGAGCTTGCCCGGGTACAGCACAAAGCCGCGCGCCTTGGCGGCTTCGTAGAAGCGGCGGAATTCGTAGTTCGGGTGTGCCGGCGCGTGGAAGGTCACGATGATGGGTGCCTGCACGGCCGGCCGCAGCAAGGTCTTGAAGCCGAGTTCGGCCATGCCCTGCACCAGCACGCGGCAGTTGTCGGTGTAGCGCGCCAGGCGGGCTGCGCGGCCGCCCTCTTCTTCGAACTGCGCAATGGCCTCAGACAGCGCCACCAGCACGTGTGTGGGCGGCGTGAAGCGCCACTGGCCGGTCTTTTCCATGTAGACATGCTGGTCGTGCAAGTCCATCGCCAGGCTCTGGCTGTTGCCGGCGCAGGCGTCGACGATGGCCTTGCGCAGGAAGACAAAACCCATGCCGGGCACGCCTTCCAGACATTTGCCGCTGGCGGCCACCAGCGCGTCAAAGTGGATTTCGCGCGCGTCGATGGGCAGCGCGCCGAAACTGCTCATGGCGTCGACGATCAGGCCCTTGCCGTGGCGCTGGCAGATTGCCGCCACGTCGGCCAGCGGGTTCAGCACGCCGGTGCCGGTTTCGCAGTGGATCAGCACCACGTGCGTGATCGAAGGGTCGGCCTGCAGATGCTGTTCCAGCACCGCCACCGACACCGGCTCTTCCTCGGCCTGCGGCACGGTGGTGGCGCGCCGCCCCATCAGTTGCGTCAGGCGCGCGGCGCGTTTGCAGTAGGCGCCGTTGTCCAGCACCAGCACATGGCCGTTGCGCGGCACCACGGTGGCCACCGCCGCTTCCACGCTGAAGGTGCCACTGCCCTGCAGCGGCACCAGCACGTGGCTGTCTTGCCCGTGAATGATGTCCAGCAGCCGTTTGCGCACGCTGGCGGTGACGGCGATGAAGTCGGTGTCCCAGCTGCCCCAGTCTTTCAGCATCGCCAGCTTGGTGCGCAGCGTGGTCGTCAGGGGGCCGGGTGTCAGCAGGATGTGGTCGCGATCCATAGGGGGTCTCCTTCTCGATGGGGCGGCTGCACGGCCAGCAGCCGTCATGCAGCGGCTGCGCGTTCGTGGTGCGACAAGGGCGCGGACTCGAACAGCGATTCGTACAACAGGCCGCCGGGCTTCATGGTGGGAATCAGTTCCTTCCAGTCGTCGCGCGCGAACTCGGTCTCGCCGGTCTTCACCGAGGCGCGGCGATGCGCCTTCAACTGGCGGCGGATGTTGATGGCGACCAAGACCACATAGGCGGCCAGCGGCAGCAGCACAGCGGCCGCCAGGAGCAGGATGCTGACATGCGCCAACGCCACCTGCGTCGCCGTCACCTGCAGCCCGACGGGCAGGGGCGCCACCGTGCGCGCCGCGCCCAGCGCGTGCAGCAGCGAAGCGCCGAACAAGGTGACGAGTGCCAGGCCGAGCAACATCAGCACCGTGGCGAAGGTGGCTGCCACGAAGGGGTGCCGGGTTGCGTTGACGTACAGCGTCCAGGTCGAGCGCAGGTCCTGCAGCACATAGTGCATCAGCTCGGCCAGCGGCGCGAAGTCGGCGCGCTCGACCAGCTCGCGCTTGAACATCGGGTGGCGCTTGTCGGTGTTGTTGGGCAGGCTGCCGCCGTGCACCGAGACCAAGAAGAACACCGGCTTGTAGGCGACGGTTGCCGAATTGGCTTCGCTGTCGACGAAAGAGCCGCCCAGGCCCGGCAGGCACACCACGGCTTGGGCGCGGCGCGAGGCGTCGTTGACCCGCCTGACGATGTCCTGGTGCGAAGGCTTGCTCTCCATCTTCCAGCGCTGCACCTTGAACGACTGCGCGCGCAGCGCCGATTCCAGCCGCTCAGACAAGGCCTCGTTGGCTCCCTGGTACGAGATGAAGACGGGCGGGCGCCGCATCGTGGCCGCGCGCACCAGCAGCGGCACCAGCATCACGACCGTCACCAGGCCCGTCAGCGCGCCGACGGCGCCGAGCCCGACCCAGTAATCGCCGAGGGCGTCGGCCACCACGCGCGACGTGTCCAGCAGCGCCCGCTTTGCCTCGGGCGTCTTCGCCAGCCCGCGCAACAAGACGGGCAGGATCGCCTCACCGACGTCGTCCAGAAAACCTGCCAGCAGCCGGTCGACTTCGTGCGTGAGGAGCAGCCAGATCGCGGTGAGTTTGCCCGCCAGGCCCTTGAACAGCAGCAATACGGATTTCGTGAAGGCGGCCATCGATCGCCTACCCCTTCGCGCCCTGGCGCCAGGCCTGCGTGCGGCGGTCCACCCACCAGCCCAGGCCCATGAAGAGCAGCGTGGCCACGGTGTTGGCTGCGGCGATGAGGAGGGCCATGGCCGCTGCCGCGCCCATCTCGCCGGCTTCGTCCAGGTTCAGGATGGCGATGCTGGCCACCTTGGTCTCGGGCGAGTACAGGAACACCACGGCCGAGATGGTGGTCATGGCGTTGATGAAGAAGTAGCGCGCAATGTCCACCAGCGCGGGTGTGCAGATGGGCAGCGTGACGCGCCAGAAGGTCTTGTAGAAAGGCACCTTCATGCTGGCGCTGACGGCTTCGAACTCCGGGTCCAGCGCCTTCAGCGCGGTGACGGCCGTGAGGTGGCCGGTGGTGTAGAAGTGCACCACCGTGCACAGCGTCAGCAGCGTCAGCGTGTGGTAAAGGCCGTTCAAGGGGTTGGCCGGCTCGTTGAAGAAGAAGATGTAGGCCAGGCCCAGCACCAGGCCGGGCACCGCCATCGGTAGCATGGCCAGCAGGCGCACCGCGCTGCGCACGGGGCGCGGGCCGTTGGTCTTTTCCAGCAGGTAGGCGCCCACAAAGACCAGCAGCGTGCCGAACACAGCGGTGCCGGCTGACATGAGCAGGCTGTTGGCAAAGGCCACGCCCACTTCGGCTTCCAGCAAGCCGTAGACGTAGTGCTTCAGGCTGGGCTGCAGGTTGTAGGGCCAGAAGCTGGCAAACGATGCAAACACCGCCATGCCCAGCATCGCCAGGATGACTGTGCACACCGCGGCGCAGTACAGCGACATCAGCGCGTCGAACCCGCGCGACGGCTTGGGCCGGTAGGGCACGGCGCGCGCCGTCAGCATGGCGGTCTGTTTGCGGCTGACCCAGTGGTCCACCGCAAAGGTCAGCACGGCCGGCGCCAGCAGCAGCAGCGCCACCACGGCGCCGCGGTGAAAGTCCTGCTGGCCGATGACGAGCTTGAAGACGTCGGTGGCCAGCACGTTGAAGTTGCCGCCAATCACCTTCGGGATGCCGAAGTCGGTGATGACCAGCGTGAACACCACCAGCGCCGCGCTGATCAGACCGTACTTGGCACCTGGCAGCGTGATGGTGAAGAACTTGCGGCGGCCGGTGGTGCCCAGCGCGTCGGCGGCTTCGTACAGGCGGGCGTCAGATGCCGACAGCGCCGTCACCAAAATCATCAGCGCGTGCGGGAAGGTGCTGAAGATCTCGGCCAACACAATGCCGGGCGCGCCGTAGATCTGCGTGATGCCCAGCGCCTGCAACGCGCCCTTGAGCACACCCTGGTTGCCAAACCAGTAAATCAGCGAAATGGCGGCCAGCAGCGAAGGCGCCAGCAACGGCACCAGCGTGATGGTGCGCGCCAGGCCTTTCAAGCGCATGCAGCTGCGCGTCAGCGCATAGGCAAAAACGAAGGCCATGGGCACGGTCACCAGCGTGACCACGCCGCTGACCCACACGCTGTTCCACACCGACTGCATCAGCGCCGGTGTCCGCGCGTAGCTGATGAAGTTGGCCAGGCCCACGAAGCGGTCGCTGTCGTCTTGCACCGCCTTCACCAGCAGCGTGGCCAGCGGTGCGGCCAGAAAAGCCAGCAGCAGCAGCGCCACCAGCAGCAGCGCCGCGTGGGCCAGGCGCTCTGACGCCGGCACGCGCTGGCGCACCGCCGGTTGCTTGCTGGCCATGGCCACGGCTGTCATGGGTGAAGGGGGCGACGGGGGCGGCGCGAAGTGTTCAGCCGAAGACCCGCATGCGTTCGGGCAGCAGGCGCAGTGGCAGACGGCTGCCCACTTCCAGCTGCGCTTCGGCCAGGTAGTTCAGCGACAGGTACACCGTCAGCGCCTGCCCGCCCAGCGTGTCGGCACGCACGCGCACCAGGCAATAGGGGCCCATGAATTCGATCTTCTCGATCAGGCCTTCGAACACGTTGATGTCGCCCGCGGTGATGGGCCGCGCCAGCACGTCTTCGGGCCGCAGGTACACACGCAGTTCGCGCCCGCTGGTGTGCCCGTGCACGGAAGCGTGTTCACACTGCAGCGCCTGCTGCCCCACGCGCAGGCCGCCTTCAAAAGCCGTGGCCGGCAGCGCATTGATGCGGCCCACGAAGTCGGCCACGAACAGCGTGGCCGGGTCGCGGTAGACCTGCATGGCGGTGCCCACCTGTTCAATGCCGCCCTGGTTCATGACCACGATGCGGTCGGCCACCGCGAAGGCTTCTTCCTGGTCGTGCGTGACCATGATGGTGGTCACGCCCAGCTTGCGCTGCAGGCTGCGGATTTCGCTGCGCAGCTTCACACGCACGATGGCGTCCAGCGCCGACAGCGGCTCGTCCAGCAGCAGCAGCCCGGGCGATGTGGCCAGCGCACGCGCCAGCGCGATGCGCTGCTGCTGGCCGCCCGACAGCTGCGCCGGGAACTTCTTTTCGCTGCCCGGCAGCCCCACCAGCGCCAGCAGTTCGGCCACCCGCGCTTGCGCCCGGGCCTTGGGCACCTTGCGGTTCACCAGGCCATAGGCCACGTTGTCGGCCACGGTCAGGTTGGGAAACAGCGCATAGCTCTGGAACACGATGCCGTAGTCGCGCTCGGCCGGCGGCAACACCGAGATGTCGCGCCCCGCCAGTTCCATGCGCCCGGCGGTCTGCACCTCCAGCCCCGCCACGATGCGCAGCAGCGTGGTCTTGCCGCAGCCGCTGGGGCCGAGGAAACAAACAAATTCGCCCTGCGCGATGTCCAGGTCGATGTCGCGCAGCGCGGTGAAGCTGCCGAAATCCTTGCGGATGCCCTTCAACTTGAGATGGACTGTCACCACAAAGCTCCGGCACCCCAAAAAACCCCAGCAGCCGCCGCGGAACCGGCTTTGCCGGGCCGCCAGCGGCGCCCCCCTGGGGGGGAAGCGCCGAAGGCGCTCCGGGGGGGGGTTCACTTCCTGGGCTCGCTCTTGGCGTTGTAGCGCTTGTTCCACTCCGCCAGGATGCGTTCGCGGTTGTCGGCTTCCCAGTAGAAGTCTTTCTTCACCAGGCGCGCTTCGTAGTCCTTCGGCACGTTGGCCAGCGGTGCGGCCACGCCGGGCTGCGCGGTGATGGCGAAGTTCTTGCCATACAGCAGCATCGCGTCCTTGCTGCTGGCCCAGTCGGCCAGCTTCTTGGCGGCGTCGAGCTTCTTCGTGCCCTTGTGGATGGCAAAGGCTTCCAGGTCCCAGCCCAGGCCTTCTTTCGGGAACACCAGGTCGATGGGCGCGCCCTTGGCCTTGTTGCTGTTGGCGCGGTATTCGAAGCTGATGCCCACCACATATTCGCCAGCAGCGGCCATGTTGCAGGGCTTGCTGCCGCTGTGGGTGTACTGCGCGATGTTCTCGTGCAGGCCATCCATGAACTTCCAGCCGCCACCGTTCGATTCGCCCTTGCCGTCCTTGTCGCCCCACAGCGTCAGCCAGGCCGTGACATCGAAGAAGCCGGTGCCCGAAGACGCCGGGTTGGGCATCACCACCTGGCCTTTGTAGGCGGGCTTCAGCAGGTCTTTCCAGCTCTCGGGCTTGGGAATGTTCTTCTTCGCCGCTTCCACCGTGTTGAAGCAGATGGTGGCGCCCCAGACGTCCATGCCGAACCAGGCCGGCGTCTTTTTCTTGTCGATGTACTGGCTCATGATGGCGTCGGCGTTCAGCGGCCGGTAGGGTTCCAGCATGCCGTTCTTGTCCATCAGTGCCAGGCTGCTGGCGGCCACGCCCATCACGGCGTCAGCCTGCGGGTTGCCCTTTTCGGCCAGCAGCTTGGCGGTGATGACGCCGGTGCTGTCGCGCACCCACTTGATGTCGATGTCGGGGTAGTGCTTGTTGAAGCCTTCCTGGTAGGCCTTGAGCTGGTCGGTTTCCAGCGCGGTGTAGACCAGCAGCGTGGTTTTCTGGGCAAAGGCGCTGCCGCTCAGGGCCAGCAGCGCGCCGGCGGCCAACAGGGTCAGGCGGCGGGTGCGCCGGCTCTCGGAACTGGAACGCATCGAAGTTCTCCTCTGGGGTGTGCAGTTAAAGAGCAACCGCGCATGGTGCGGGTCTTGCGTGTCGGTGGTGTGACGGCTTGCATGCAGGGACCGTGCCTGGCCGTGCCGTGCCGCACCGGGTGGGCGCGGGCGGTGGCTGGCAGCAGGCCCAATCTAGCTGTCCCAGCCTTCGTGTGTCAACGGTATTTGGCCTATTGTTGACAATCTACGATCTGCGCATTCCAATGCAGGGGTGGCGCCCGGGCGCGCGGCCCGGCCCTTTCTGGCGGCCAGGGCCGTCGTGCGGCGCAGGCCGCGGCTTGCGGCCCCTGGGGCTTGGCTTGTTGCCTGGCTGCCTCCGGCCTTGTTGCTTTTCATGACCCCACCTTCGATCCCTTCCACCATCACGCTGCTGCAGACCAGTTCGCTCACCTCGGTGGTGCAGCAAGAGCTGGAGCGGCGCATCGTGCAGGGCGAACTGGCGCCCGGCGACAAGCTGATCGAAGCCGCGCTGGCCGAGTCGCTGGGGGTGTCGCGCGGCCCGGTGCGCGAAGCCTTCCGCATGCTCGAAGAAGCCGGCCTGGTGCGCCAGGAAAAGAACCGCGGCGTCTTCGTGCGCCACGTGCCGCTGCATGAGGCGATGGAAATCTTCGACCTGCGCGCGATGATGGACGAAGCCGTGGGCCGGCAGTTGGCCACCACCATCACGCCGGACCAACTGCGCCAGGTGCGCGGCATGGTGGAAGCGATGGAACGTGCCGTGAAGGCCGGCGACACCGATCAGTACCACCTGCTGAACCTGGAATTCCACGACACGCTGGTGGCCTTCAGCGGCAACCGCAAGCTCACCGTGCTGTACCGCCGGCTGATCAACGAACTGTCGCTGTTCAGGCGCATCAACCTGGCCGATTCCCGGCAGTTGCCGGTGTCGGCCAGCGAGCACCGCGCCATCGTCAAGACCATTGCCAGCGGCGACGCCGAAGCCGCCGGCCGCGCCATGCGCCAGCACGTGCTGGACAGCAAGGAACGCACCCTCCGCAACAACCCGGCTGCGGCCGTGCCCCAGGCCGGCGCAGCGCCGCCGCAGGCTGGCCCGGCCCCGCGAAAGAGAGTCACGCATGCTTGAAGTCAACGGCCGCCGCTATGCGCTGCCTCAGCACCCCACGGTGGTGGTGTGTGTGGACGGGTGCGAGCCCGATTACCTGGCCCAGGCGGTGGCCGGTGGCCACATGCCGTGGCTGAAGCGCCGCCTGGCGGCGGGCGCCGGCACGGCGCTGATCGCCGACTGCGTGGTGCCCACCTTCACCAACCCCAACAACCTGAGCATCGTCACCGGTGCGCCGCCCAGCGTGCACGGCATCTGCGGCAATTTCCTGTACGACGTGGAAACCGGCACCGAGGTCATGATGAACGACCCCAAGTGGCTGCGCGCGCCCACCATCCTGGCCGCGCTGTCGCACGCCGGCAAACGCTGTGCGGTGGTCACCGCCAAGGACAAGCTGCGCCAGCTGCTGGGCAAGGGCATGGACATCAGCCAGGGCGGTGTCTGTTTCTCGTCAGAAAAGGCCGACCAGGTGACGCAGGCCGACAACGGCATCACCGGCGTGCTGCAGTTGGTGGGCCGGCCGCTGCCCAGCGTGTACAGCGCCGACCTGTCGGAATTCGTCTTCGCCGCCGGCGTGAAGCTGATGCAGCGCCCCACCCACCAGCGGCCCGACGTGATGTACCTCAGCACCACCGACTACATCCAGCACAAACACGCGCCCGGCGCGCCCGGCGCTGATGCTTTCTACGCCATGATGGACCGCTACCTCGGCGCGCTGGACGAGATGGGCTGCGTCATTGCGCTGACGGCCGATCACGGCATGAACGCCAAGGTGTGGATGGACGGCAGCCCCGACGTCATCTACCTGCAAGACCAGCTTGATGCATGGCTGGGTGCCGGCGTGGCGCGCACCATCCTGCCCATCACCGACCCTTACGTGGTGCACCACGGCGCGCTGGGCAGCTACGCCACCATCTACCTGCCCGCGGCGGCGGTGGCCGACGCGGCGGCGCGCATCGCCGCGCTGCGCGGCGTGGAACGCGTGCTCACGCGCGTCGAAGCAGCTGCCGCTTATGAACTGCCGGCCGACCGCATCGGCGACCTGGTGGTGGTGTCTGAACGTTCCACCGTCATCGGCACCGCCGCTTCGCGCCACGACCTCAGCGCGCTGGAAGTGCCGCTGCGCAGCCACGGCGGCGTGTCGGAACAGCGGGTGCCGTTGGTCATCAACCGCCCCATCACCGGCCTGGACCCGAACCACCGCTGGCGCAACTTCGACGCCTTCAACCTGGCCCTGAACCGCGCGCAATAGCGCACCGCAACGCTCACCCGTACCTTTTAACGGAAACACCGACATGCGCCAAGAAGCCCTGCGGATCGACGGCCAGAAGGTCGGCGCCGACGACCGCCCACCCGAGCGGCGCATCGCCGTGCACAACCCCTACACCGGCTTGCCGGTGGGCAGCGTGCCCAAGGCCACGTTGGCCGAGGTGCGGCGGGCCTATGACGTGGCGCAGGCCTACAAGCCCAAGCTGTCGCGCTTTGACCGCGCCAACATCCTGAATCGCTGCGCGGCGCTGGTGCGCGAACGCGGCGTCGAGGTGGCGCAGCTGATCAGCGCCGAGTCGGGCCTGTGCATGAAAGACGCCAGCTACGAAGCCGGCCGCGTGGCCGACGTGCTGATGTTCGGCGCCAACGAATGCCTGCGCGACGACGCACAGACCTTCAGCTGCGACATCACGCCGCACGGCCGCAAGCGGCGCGTGTACACGCAGCGCGACCCGCTGCTGGGCGTCATCACCGCGATCACGCCGTTCAACCACCCCATGAACCAGGTGGCGCACAAGGTGGTGCCGTCGGTGGCCACCAACAACCGCATGGTGCTGAAGCCGTCTGAAAAAGTGCCGCTGTCGGCGTTGCTGTTTGCCGACCTGATGGTGGAAGCCGGCCTGCCGCCGCAGATGCTGCAGGTCATCACCGGCGACCCGGCCGAGATCGCCGACGAGATGCTCACCCACCCGGCGGTGGACCTCATCACCTTCACCGGTGGTGTGGCCATCGGCAAATACATCGCCAGCAAGGCCGGCTACCGGCGCGTGGTGCTGGAACTGGGCGGCAATGACCCCATCATCGTGATGGAAGACGCCGACCTGGATGAAGCCAGCTCGCTGGCCGTGCAGGGCAGCTACAAGAACAGCGGCCAGCGCTGCACAGCCGTCAAACGCATGCTGGTGCACCACAGCGTGCGCCAGCGCTTCACCGACCTGGTGGTCGACAAGACCCGCGCCTGGAGCCACGGCAACCCGGCTGACCCCAAGGTGGAGATGGGCACCGTCATTGACGAAGAAGCGGCCCGGCTGTTCGAGGCCCGCGTCAACGAAGCCGTGTCGCAGGGCGCCCGCGTGCTGGCCGGCCACCGCCGCGAAGGCGCGCTGTTTGCACCCACGGTGCTGGACCAGGTGCGGCCCGAGATGACGCTGGTGATGCAGGAAACCTTCGGCCCGGTGTCGCCCATCATCGGCTTTGGCAGCATCGAAGAGGCCGTCGCCATCAGCAACAGCACGGCCTACGGCCTGAGCTCGGCGGTGTGCACCAACCGCATGGACTACATCACGCGCTTCGTCAGTGAACTTGACGTGGGCACGGTGAATGTGCGCGAGGTGCCAGGCTACCGGCTGGAGCTGACGCCCTTTGGCGGCATCAAGGACTCGGGCCTGGGCTACAAGGAAGGCGTGCAG
Organism: Burkholderiales bacterium; assembly: GCA_043717565.1. Lineage (GTDB taxonomy): Bacteria > Pseudomonadota > Gammaproteobacteria > Burkholderiales > Burkholderiaceae_C > Rubrivivax. The sequence continues at coordinate 14,698 of JAYSXE010000145.1, forward strand.
GAAGCCATGAAGAGCTTCACGAACATCAAGACCTACTCGCTGCCGTGGCTGTGATTCAGGCGGCTCGGCGCCGTACCCTCCCAGCGTGATCCACCTCCTCAACCTACTGGCCGCCATCGCCCTGCTGGTCTGGGGCACGCACATCGTGCGCACGGGCGTGCTGCGGGTGTTTGGTGAAGACCTGCGCCAGGTGCTGGCGCACAGCTTCGGCAACCGCTTCCGCGCCGCCGCGGCCGGCTTGGGCGTCACCAGCCTGGTGCAGAGCAGCACCGCCACCTGCCTGATCGTGGCTTCATTCGTGGGCTCGGGCCTGGTGGGAACGGCCGCTGCGCTGGCCGTGATGCTGGGCGCCGACGTGGGCACGGCGCTGATGGCGGTGGTGTTTTCTTTTGACCTGTCGTGGCTGAGCCCGCTGCTCATCTTTGTCGGCGTGGTGATGTTCATCAGCCGCCAGAACACCAACGTCGGCCGCATCGGCCGCGTGCTCATTGGCCTGGGGCTCATCACGCTGGCGCTGCAGCTGATCGTGGGCGCCACCAAGCCGCTGACCGCCGCGCCGGCCGTGCGCGCCCTGCTGGTGGCCCTGCCCAACGAGGTGGTGCTGGACCTGTTCGCGGGTGCTGCGCTGGCGGTGTTGTCGTACAGCAGCCTGGCCATCGTGCTTCTGACGGCGGCGCTGGCGTCACAGGGCCTGCTGCCGGCCACCGTGGCCCTGGGGCTGGTGCTGGGTGCCAACGTGGGCAGCGGGGTGCTGGCCATGCTGGTCACCAGCCAGGGCAAGCCCGAGCTGCGGCGTCTGCCTTTGGGCAACTTCTTCTTCAAGCTGGCTGGTGCGCTGCTGGTGATGCCGTTTCTGGCGCCCATCCACGCCCAGTTGCAGCAGTGGGTGGGTGAAGTGCACCAGCAGGTGGTGGTGTTCCACCTGCTGTTCAACGCAGCGTTGGCGCTGCTGTTCATCGGCTTCACGACGCCCATGGCGCGGCTGGTGGAAAAGCTGCTGCCCCAACCCGCACCCAGTTCGGCCGACCGCCCGCGCCACCTGGACCCGGTGGCACTGGCCACACCTTCGCTGGCCATCAGTTGCGCCGCGCGCGAGGCGCTGCACCAGGCCGACGTGGTGGAAACCATGCTGCGCGGCGTGCTGCCGGTGATGCGCGACAACGACCTGGCGCTGGCCGAGCGCTTGCGCAAGATGGACGACACGGTGGACGAGCTGTACTCGGCCATCAAGTTCTACCTGACGCAGATCTCGCGCGAGGCCTTGAGCGAACGCGAGGGTCGCCGCTGGGCCGACATCGTCAGCTTCACCATCAACATGGAACAGATCGGCGACAGCATCGAACGCGTGCTGCAAGACCTGGAAGACAAGAAGATCCGCAAGAACCGCAGCTTCAGCGACGCCGGCACGGCCGAGATCTGCCACCTGCACGAAAGGCTGCTGTCCAACCTGCGCCTGGGCATGAGCGTGTTCCTGGACGGCCACGTGCGCGACGCGCAAAAGCTGCTGGAAGAAAAAGCGCGCTTCCGCGACCTGGAACACGAATACGCGGCCAACCACATCGGCCGCCTGCAGGACAACACCGCGCAAAGCATCGAGACCAGTTCGCTGCACCTGGACCTGATCAGTGAGCTCAAGCGCATCAATTCGCACATCTGCAGCATTGCCTACCCCATTCTGGAATCGGCCGGGGCGCTGGCGGCCACCCGCATCCGCGTCAGCCAGCTGGGCCGCTTCGACTGACCGGCGCCCAAGCCGCCGCTGAGCACCCCCACTGCAACAACGCATCCAGCCCATGCTGAGCCTGCCAGACATCGAAGCCCTGTTCATGCGCCGCGGCCATGAGCAGTACGCTGGTGAGCCGGTAACGCAACTGCAGCACGCGCTGCAGACGGCGGCGCTGGCCGAGGCCGCGGGCGGTGACGATGAACTGGTCACCGCCTGCCTGTTGCACGACCTGGGCCACCTGGTGCACGACCTGGGCGAAAGCCCCACGCTGCGCGGCCTGGACGATGTGCACCAGTACGCAGCCCTGCCCTTCCTGCGTGGCCTGTTTGGCCCGCGCGTGCTGGGCGGCATCCGGCTGCATGTGGACGCCAAGCGCTACCTGTGCGCCACCGTGGCGGGCTACGAGGCCGCGTTGTCGGCAGACAGCCAGCGCAGCCTGAAGCTGCAGGGCGGCGTGTTCAGCGCCGCGCAGGCGGCAGACTTCATCCAGAAAGCCGGCGCTGCCGGCGCTGTCAGGCTGCGCCAGTGGGACGACCAGGCCAAGGTGGCCGACCTGGCCACGCCACCGCTGGTCCACTTCATGCAGCGCGCACGCCGTTGCGCCATTGCTTGATGCACCCACCATGGCCCCGGGCGCGGGCCTGACGTGGCCGCTGGTGGCCGCCGTGCTGTGTGGCGCGGCACTGCATGCGGGCTGGAACGCGCTGGTCAAGTCGGCCGGCGACAAGACGGTGGACACCGCGCTCGTGCACTTCCTGGGCGCCGTGCTGGCGCTGCCGTTGCTGATGCTGGTAGGCCTGCCGCGGCCCGAGGCAGCGCCCTACATCGCCGCTTCGCTGGTCATCCACGTGGGCTATTACATCGCGCTGGCCGGTGCCTACGAACACGGTGAACTGGGCATGACCTACCCCATCATGCGCGGCTTTGCGCCGCTGCTGGTGGCGCTGGCCAGCGGCACCATGCTGGGCGAAACACCCAGCGCCGCAGCCTGGGTGGGCACCATCGCCATCACCCTGGGCGTGGCCCTGGTGGGCCTGTCACATCCGGGGCAGGCGCTGCACCACCGCAAGGCGCTGGCTTTTGCTTTTGCCAACGCGGCCATCATTGCCCTGTACACCGTGGTCGACGGCCTGGGCGTGCGCGCCGAGGTGGCCGCCGGTGGCGACGCGCTGCGCTACGTGTTGCTGCTGTTCGTGCTGGACGGCCTGCCCTACCCGCTGCTGGTGTGGCTGCGCCGCACGCTGCAGCAGCGGCAGCAGATCGTGCAGTACGCCCGCGTGCGCTGGCCCCTGGCGGCGCTGGGGGGTGCTGCATCCATCGGCAGTTATGCCATTGCGCTGTGGGCCATGACGCGCGCCCCCGTGGCCAGCGTGGCCGCCCTGCGCGAAACCAGCGTGCTGTTTGCAGCGCTGCTGGGCACCTGGCTGCTGAAGGAAAAGTTCGGTCTGCAGCGTGCGCTGGGCACGCTGGTGGTGGTGTCGGGTGTGGTCAGCCTGCGCCTGTCGTGAAAGCACAATGACCCAGCGTCAACACGCCCCGCACAAGGATCTCTGCCATGGATAAAACCGTCTTGGTCACCGGTGGCAGCGGCTACATCGCGGGCTACCTGATCCGGCTACTGGTGGCCGAAGGCTGGACGGTGCACACCACCGTGCGCAGCCTGGCCAACGAATCGGCTGTGCGTCAGTTGCTGGCCGTGGACAACACGCGCCTGCGCTTCTTCCAGGCCGACCTGACTGCCGACGCCGGTTGGCAAGACGCCAGCGCCGGTTGCAGCCACGTGGCCCACGTGGCTTCACCGCTGCCGCGCGGCGTGCCCAAGCACGACGACGAACTGGTGATGCCGGCGCGCGACGGCGCCCTGCGCGCGTTGCGCGCCGCCAAGGCCGCTGGTGTGCGGCGTTTTGTCATGACGTCTTCGGTGGCCGCCATTTCCTACGGCCGCGGCCGCGGCGTGCACCACTTCACCGAAGCCGACTGGACCGACCTGGACAAGCCCGGCATCACCGCCTACATACGCAGCAAGACGGTGGCCGAACGCGCCGCGCGCGACTGGGTGGCCGCTGAAGGCCAGGGCCTGGAGTTCTGCAGCATCTGCCCTTCGGTGGTGCTGGGGCCGGTGTGGAGCGGCGACTATTCGGCGTCGCTCGTAATCGTCAAGAAGCTGCTGGACGGCAGCCTGGGCGCAACGCCCGATGTGGGCTTTGGTGTCGTCGACGTGCGCGACGTGGCCGACCTGCACGTGCGCGCCCTGAACGCGCCGAACATGGCCGGTGAACGCTTCATCGCCAACAGCCGCTTCCTGAAGCTGCGCGAGGTGGCCGACGTGCTGCGCGCCGAACTGGGCCCGCAGGCGGCGAAGGTGACCACGCGCAACGTGCCCGACTGGCTGGTGCGCTTGGCAGCACGGTTCAACCCGCTGGCCCGCGCCGTGGTGGGCGAACTGGGCAGCGTACGCAACCAGTCGTCGGCCCACGCCCAGGCGGTTCTGGGCTGGGTGCCACGGCCGGCCGAGCACAGCATCGTCGACAGCGCGCGCAGCCTGCTGGCGCTGGGCATCGTGAAGCCCTGAGGCCATTCATGAGCACGGCACTCCCCACCCAGGCGCGCATCATCATCGTTGGCGGCGGTATCGCCGGCTGCTCCACGGCTTACCACCTGGCACTGGCCGGCGAGCGCGACGTGCTGCTGCTGGAACAGGGCCAGCTGACCTGCGGCACCACCTGGCATGCCGCCGGCCTGGTGGGCCAGATGCGGCCCAACCGCAACATGACGCGCATGTCGAAGTACGGCATCGGGCTGTACAGCACGCTGGAAGCCGAGACCGGCCTGGCCACGGGGTGGAAGCAGTGCGGCAGCGTCAACGTGGCGCGCACGCCCGAACGCTGGCAGGTGCTGAAGAAGCAGGCCGCGCTGGCGCGCAGCTTCGGCGTGGAGGTGCAGCTGATCACGCCGAAAGAGGCCGGCGACTTGTACCCGCTGATGCGCACTGACGACCTGCAGGGCGCCATCTGGATACCCGGCGACGGCAAGGCCAACCCCGCCGACCTGTGCATGAGCCTGGCCAAGGGCGCGCGCAACCGCGGTGTGCGTGTGGCCGAACGGGTGGAAGTGACGGGCGTGCTCACCGAGCGCGGCCGCGTGACAGGCGTGCGCACCGCGCAAGGCGGTCATGTCCAGGATGTGGCCTGTGAAATGCTGATCAACTGTGCCGGCCAATGGGCGCGGCAGTTCGGCACGCTGGCCGGCGTGAATGTGCCGCTGTACCCGGCCGAGCACTTCTACATCGTCACCGACAAGATAGCCGGCGTGCACCCCATGCTGCCGGTGATGCGCGACCCCGACGGCTTCATCTATTACAAGGAAGAAGTGGGCGGCCTGCTGATGGGCGGCTTCGAGCCCGTGGCCAAACCCTGGCGCGTGGAACCCATTCCCAGCAGCTTCCAGTTCCAGCTGCTGGACGAGGACTGGGAACAGTTCGAGCCACTGATGAAAAACGCCATCCACCGCACGCCGTGCCTGGAAACGGCGCCCGTCAAGATGCTGCTGAACGGCCCCGAAAGTTTCACGCCCGACGGCAACTTCATCCTGGGCGAAGCACCCGAACTGCGCAACTATTTCGTCTGCGCCGGCTTCAACAGCGCCGGCATCGCCAACAGCGGTGGCGCCGGCAAGCTGATGGCCGACTGGGTGTTGAATGGCGAAGCGCCCAGCGACCTGTGGGACGTGGACATCCGCCGTTTTTCAGCGTTCACCGCCAACCGCAAGGCGCTGGCCGAACGCACCGGCGAAACGCTGGGCCTGCACTACGCCATGCGCTGGCCGCGCCAGGAACTGCAGACCGGCCGCCCGTTGCGCACCAGCCCGCTGTACGACACGCTGGCCGCCAAGGGCGCCGAATTCGGCAGCAGGAACGGCTGGGAACGCGCGAACTACTTCAAGACGGGGGGCGACGGTCTTTCCAGCCAGCGGCCCGACCACGTCCTGGGCAAACCGGGTTGGCTGCCCTGGGTCATCGCAGAGCAACGCGCCACGCGCGAGGCGGTGGCGCTGTACGACCAGACCAGCTTCGGCA
>JAYSXE010000146.1:0-3458 GCA_043717565.1 Burkholderiales bacterium
GGCCGCCAGCCAGGAGATCACCGTGCCCGGCGGCCTGGGCGACGAGACGCTGCCGCACCTGCCCTTCCCCGAGTTCAGCTTCGGCGTCAACGTCAACGGTGCCGAAGACATGCGCAAGGTGGTGCGCATGTTCCTGAAGTACGGCGTGGACAGCATCAAGTTGAACCTGTCGGGTGACAACTTCGTGCCGGGTGCCGATTCACACACCACCTGGATGACCGACGCTGAAGTGGCGGCCGCCGCCGAAGAGGTGAAGATGCGTGGCAAGCGCATCATCGTGCACGCACGCTCCAAGGCCAGCGTGCAGCAGGCGCTGCGTCATGGCATCGGGCTGATCTACCACGCCAGCTTCACCGACACCGAGACCCTGGACATGATGGAAGCGGTCAAGGACCGCATCTTCGTGGCCCCGGGCATTGCCATCCTGTACGCGCTGCTCAACGAGGCCGAGCCCTACGGCGTGACGCGCGAAATCGCCACCGGCTGGGGTTACCAGGAAGAGTGGGACGCGGCGCTGGAGTCGCTGTCCAAGATGCACAAGCGCGGCATCCGCGTGCTGCCGGGCGGCGACTACGGTTTCGCTTTCACCCCGCACTGCCAGAACGCGCGCGACCTGGAGTTCTTCGTCAAGTACCTGGGCTTCACCCCCATGGAAGCCATCCGCGCCACCACCGTGTATGGCGGCCAGATCATGATGCGCGGCCACGAGCTGGGAGCGGTGAAAGAGGGCTGGTTGGCGGACCTCTTGTTGGTCGATGGCGACCCGCTGGCCAACCTGAGCATCCTGCGCGACCCCAAGCGCATCCTGGCGGTGATGAAAGACGGCGTGTTTGCCAAGGCGCCGGCCATCGCTTCGCAACGCAACTGGGAGCGTGCGGCGTGAAGGGGCCCAGCCCATGATGAGCAAAGGCGAACGCCTGGCCACGTGGATCGTGGTCGGCGGCCCCATCGCGGTGTTCTCGTTGTGGGCACTGGTGGACAACCCGCGCCTGTACCTGGTGACCATGCTCAACAGCCTGACGCTGGCTTCGCTGTACTTCATCGTCGCCAGCGGCTTCACGCTGGTGTTTGGTTTGATGCGCAACGTCAACCTGGCGCACGGGTCGCTGTACCTGCTGGGCGGTTATGTCGGCTATGTGGTGGCGCGCGAAACGGGCTGGTGGATCCTGGCGCTGGCGGCCGGCTTTCTGGCCGCTGCGGTGGCCGGCTTGTTGATCCAGGTGCTGATCCTGCGCCGCATGCAGGGCCAGGACCTGCGCCAGACCATGGTGACCATCGGGCTGTCCATCGTCATCGCCGACATCCTGCTGTGGATCTTCACCGGGCAGGTCTACCAGATGGAAGCGCCGGAATGGCTGCAAGGGCCCATCCGCGGCATTCCGGTGATCAAGGCCTATTCGGCCTACCGGCTGAGCTTGCTGGGCTTTGGCATCGCCATTGGTTTGTTCCTGTGGTGGCTGCTGAACCGCACCAAGGTCGGCACGATGATTCGCGCCGGTGTTGATGACCGCGCCATGCTGGCAGCCGCAGGGGTGAACGTGAACCTGGTGTTTGCCGTCACCTTCATGCTGAGCGCCGGCCTGGCGGGTTTTGGTGGCGTCATCGGCGCGGTGGAACTGAGCATGGTGCCGGGTGAAGACACCCGGCTGCTGCTGGCTTCGCTGATCGTGGTCATCGTGGGTGGCATGGGCAGCGTGCCCGGCGCGGCCATTGGCGCGGCCATCCTGGGCCTGGCAGAAACCTATGGCCTGGCCTACGCGCCCACCTACAGCGTGGTGTTCACGTTTGTCATCCTCATCGCCGTGCTGGCCTTCAGGCCGCGCGGCATCATGGGCCGGCCGGCATGAGCGCCGCCAAGTGGCGCCGCGCGATGCACACCGGGCTGGCCGGTACACCGCCACGGCCTTTGCCTTCAGCCGCCAGCCGTGGTGCAGCGGCGCCGGCACCGGTGCTGGACCCGTATGCCGACAGCGACGCCCCGCGTTGGTTGAAGTTCCTCTGGCGCAGTTTGTCGGCACGCCATGTGTTTGTGCTGGCGTTTGTGCTGCTGCTGCCCTTTGTGGCCTCGCCCTTCTTCACTTACCAGGTGGCGTCGCAGTCGCTCATCTTCGGCCTCATCGCGCTGTCGCTCAGTTTCCTGGCCGGCTACGGCGGCATGGTGTCGCTGGCACAGATGTCGGTGGCGGGCATGGCCGGTTATGCGGTGGCGGTGTTGGGCGCCAGCGGCACCGCCACCAGCCAGGGCTGGGCCTGGTGGGTGGTCATACCCTTTGCTCTGGTCATCGCAGTGGCTTGCAGCACCTTGATTGGCTGGCTGTCGGTGCGCACCGACGGCATCTACACCATCATGATCACGCTGGCCATCGGCGTGGCGTTTTACTACCTGGTGCTGCAGAACTACACCGTCTTCAACGGGTTCCAGGGTTTTCAAAAGGTTTACCCGCCGCTGGTGTTGGGGCTGAACTGGCGCGACCCGCTGCCGTTTTACTTCCTGTGCCTGTTCTGGGCCATGGCGGGCTACTTCTTCATCTGCTGGCTCGTGCGCACGCCCTTTGGCATCGCGCTGCAAGGCACGCGCGACAACGCACGCCGCATGAACGCGCTGGGCTTCAACGTCACCGCGCACCGGGTGGCGGCCTATGCGGTTTCGGGCCTGCTGGCCGGCGTGGGTGGCGTGCTGCTGGTTTGGTACAACGGCTTGATCACCCCGGGCTCGGTGGGTACCGGCTGGCTGATCAACGTGTTGGTGATCGCCGTGTTGGGCGGCATGAAGCACCCCATCGGTGCCTTCCTCGGCGCCATCGTCTTCATCCTCTTGCAGACCTTTGCCATCGACGTGATCGACCGCGAGCGGTTCAACCTCGTCATCGGTGGCGTCTTCCTCGCCATCGTCCTGTTTTCCCCCGACGGCCTGCTCGGTCTGTGGGCGAAGCTGCGCACGCGCTTCGGCCCCAGCCAGGTCTTGACTTCAACCACCAGGAGACAACCGTGAATTTGACCAAGCTGAATCTGAGCAAGCGTTATTGGGTTCGTTCGATGCTGGGTGCAGCCGCTGTGGCGGCCATCAGCGGCGCTGCCTTTGCGCAAGGCGCACCGATCAAGATCGGCCTCTTGGCCACCTTGGAAGGGCCGTTTGCGGCCGGCGGTGCCGACGGCATGCGCGGTGCTGAACTGGCCCTCAAGCAGCGCGGTGGGATGGTCGCCGGCCGCAAGATCGAGATCATCAAGGCCAGCTCCGACGCCAAGCCCGACGTGGCCGTCAACGCCACGCGCAAGCTGGTCGAGCAGGACAAGGTCGACATCATGGTCGGCCCCTTGTCGGGCGGTGAAGGCATCGCCGTCAAGGACTATTCCAAGACCCAGCCGCAGGTGACCTTCATCAACGGCGGCTCGGGCGCGCAGGCCACCACGCTGGTCAACCCCAGCCCCAACTTCTTCCGCTTCAACACCGAGGGTGC
>JAYSXE010000147.1:0-3456 GCA_043717565.1 Burkholderiales bacterium
GTGCTGCTGGTGGACGACAGCATCGTGCGCGGCACCACCAGCAAAGAGATCGTACAGATGGCGCGTGAGGCTGGCGCGCGCAAGGTGTACATGGCGTCGGCAGCGCCACCGGTGCGCTTTCCGAACGTCTACGGCATCGACATGCCGACCAAGGAAGAGCTGGTGGCGCACAACCGCAGCATCGAAGAAATTCGCGCCATCATCGGTGCCGACCAGTTGATCTACCAGGACGTGGACGCCATGAAGCGTGTGGTGCGCGCGCTGAATCCGAAGGTCGACGGCTTCGAGGCCAGTTGTTTTGACGGCCATTACATCACCGGCGATTTCAGCGACGCCGACGTGGCCGCACTGCGCGGCAACCGCAGCGGTGGCGGTGACGATGAAGACGCCGACCCGCGCACCCGGCTGGCCTTGCAAAGCGGGGAACTGACATGAACCCCGGCAGCGGCGACAAGGACAGCGAAAAGGCCCGGCTGGCCCGTGCCCAGCTGCCGCCGGGCCTGCGGCCGGAGACGCTGGCCGTGCGCGTGGCCATGGCGCCCAGCCAGCATGGTGAAAATTCCGAAGGCCTGTTCCTGACCAGCACCTACGTGCAGCCCGACGCCGAGACCTCGGCGCGGCGCTTTGCGCAGATGGAAGACTTCACCTACTCGCGCACCAGCAACCCCACGGTGCGCAGCTTCGAAATGCGCCTGGCGGCGATGGAAGGCGCTGAAGCGGCCATCGCCACGTCCACCGGCATGAGCGCCATCCTGCTCATCATCATGGGCCTGCTGCGCAGCGGCGACCACGTCATCTGTTCACGCTCGGTGTTCGGCTCCACCATCAGCCTGTTCGCCAAGGAATTCGGCAAGTTCGGCGTCGAGACCAGCTTCGTCTCGCAAACCGACCTGGGCGAGTGGCGTGCCGCGCTGCGCCCCAGCACCAAGCTGCTGTTTGCCGAAACCCCTACCAATCCGTTGACCGAGGTGTGCGACATCGCCGCGCTGGCCGACTTGGCGCGCAGTGCCGGCGCCCGGCTGGTGGTGGACAACACCTTCTGCACACCGGCGCTGCAGCAACCGCTGGCGCTGGGCGCTGACTTGGTGCTGCATGCCGGCACCAAATACCTGGACGGGCAGGGCCGCGTGATGGCGGGCTCGGTGTGCGGGTCGCGCCAGTTGATCAACGAGGTGTTTGCGCCCGTGGTGCGCGCCGCGGGCATGACGCTGGCACCCTTCAACGCCTGGGTGGTGCTGAAGGGGCTTGAAACACTGGCGCTGCGCATGAAGGCGCAAAGCGCGGCGACGCTGGCTGTGGCCCAGTGGCTGCAGCGCCAACCCCGGGTGGCCAACGTGTACTACCCGGGCCTGCCCGAACACCCGCAGCACGCGCTGGCGATGCGCCAGCAGTCGGGCCTGGGCGGTGCGGTGCTGTCGTTCGACCTGCGCGCCGATTCGCCCGAGCAGGCGCGTGCCGCCGCCTTTTGCGTCATCGACAGCACACGTGTCGTCAGCATCGCCACCAACCTGGGCGACACCAAGACCATCATCACGCATCCGTCCACCACGTCACACGGCCGCCTGACCGAGGCCCAGCGCCTGGCCGCCGGCATCGGCCAGGGCCTGGTGCGGCTGGCGGTGGGGCTGGAGCATGTCGACGACATCACCGACGACCTGCAGCGCGGCCTTTCGCAGCTTTGAACTGTTCCATGACCTCTACCGTTGCGTCCACCGTCCGCACCCGCATCGCGCCTTCGCCCACCGGCTTTCTTCACCTGGGCACGGCGCGCACCGCGCTGTTTTCCTGGGCCTATGCGCGGCACCACGGCGGCCAGTTCGTGCTGCGCATCGAAGACACCGACGTGGCGCGCTCCACGCAGGACTCGGTGGACCAGATCCTGCAGTCCATGCACTGGCTGGGGCTGGTATACGACGAAGGCCCGGTCTTCCAGATGCAGCGGCTGGCGCGTTACCACGCCGTGGCCGAAGCGATGATCGCCGCCGGCACTGCGTACCGCTGCTACTGCACGCCGGCCGACCTGGACGCGATGCGCGAAGCGCAGCGCGAGCGCGGCGAGAAGACCCACTACGACGGCCGCTGGCGCCCCGCGCCAGGCAAGGTTCTGCCACCCGTGCCCGACGCCGCTTCGGGCGTCAAACCGGTGGTGCGCTTTGCCAACCCGCACACCGGCGCGGTCACCTGGAACGACCTGGTCAAGGGCCCCATCAGCATCAACAACGAAGAGATCGACGACCTCATCATCCTGCGGCCCCCGGCCGACGACGCACCGGTAGGCACCCTGGGTGTGCCCACCTACAACTTCGCCGTGGTGGTGGACGACTGGGACATGGCCATCACCCACGTGTTTCGCGGCGACGAGCACATCAACAACACGCCCTGGCAGATCAACATCTTCCGTGCGCTGGGTGCGCCGCTGCCGCTGTTCGGCCATTGCCCGGTGATCCTGGGTGACGACGGCCAGAAGCTCAGCAAGCGCCGCGGCGCGGTCAGCGTGACCGCTTACAAAGACGGCGGCTACCTGCCCGAAGCGATGCTGAACTACCTGGCCCGTCTGGGCTGGAGCCACGGTGACGAGGAACTCTTCAGCCGCGAGCAGCTGGTGCAGTGGTTCGACGGCAGCCACCTGTCCAAGAGCCCGGCCCAGTGGGACCCGGCCAAGCTGGCCTGGGTGAATGCGCACTACATCAAGCAGGCCAGCGACGACCGGCTGGCGTTGCTGGTGCAGCAGCAACTGGCGCGGCGTGGCGTGGCCGCAGCCGACACCGCCTTGCTGGCACGGGGCGTGGCGCTGTTCAAGGACCGTTGCAGCACCGTGGTGGAACTGGCCGACTGGCTGCTGATGTTGTTCGCCGACGTTCAGCCTTCAGCCGAAGACCAGGCCGCGCACATCACCGACGCCGTGAAACTGGCGCTGCGCGACCTTCGCGAGCGATTCGCCACGGTGGAATGGGCCCGGCAGCCGCTGGCCGCGTCGCTGAAGCAGACCCTGGCCACGCACCAGCTGAAGATGCCGCAACTGGCGCCCGCACTGCGGGTGCTGGTGTGTGGTCGTGCACAAACCCCGTCCATCGACGCGGTGCTGGAGCTGTTCACTCGCGAAGAAGTGTTGAAGCGGTTGCAGCACGTTTAACGAATGGTTTATACTTTTGGGCTTGCTTGACCAGCACCAAGGTTGTTCGCAGGGTTTGCAGCGATGCAGGCCTGAAAGAGAAAGCGCGCAACGGATCACGGGGGTATAGCTCAGCTGGGAGAGCGCTTGCATGGCATGCAAGAGGTCAGCGGTTCGATCCCGCTTACCTCCACCATCACAGGCGCTGGTCAGGGCAGTGAGAATGCGTTTTACAGTTGACTTTTGAAGAGTTCTGTCCCCTTCGTCTAGAGGCCTAGGACACCACCCTTTCACGGTGATTACAGGGGTTCGAATCCCCTAGGGGACGCCAAGATTCAGCCTGC
>JAYSXE010000148.1:0-3455 GCA_043717565.1 Burkholderiales bacterium
GCGGTGATGGGCGACCGCGCGCTGGCGCATGAGGCAGCCACCACCGCCGACATCGCAGCCATGCAGGCCTTGCTGCGCACGGCGCTGCAGGCCGGCGCGGCCGGTTTTTCCACCGGCCGCACCGACAACCACCGCACCGCGCGCGGCCGCGAAACGCCGGCTTCAGAAGCCAGCGCGTCGGAGCTGATGGGCCTGGCCGGCGCCTTCCGCGGCCTGCAGCATGGTGTGCTGCAGGTGGTGAGCGACTTCGACCTGCTGCGCGACGCCACGCGCTTCGACGCCGAATTCGACCTCGTCGAGCTGATGGCGCGCGCCAGCGGCCGGCCCTTGTCGATGACGTGGCTGCAGCGCGACCCCGGCGGCGAGCAGTGGAAAGCCATGCGTGCCCGCGTCGACGCCGCGGTGGCCGGCGGCCTGCCGCTGCATCTGCAGACGGCACCTCGTGGCATCGGTGTCATCAACGGGCTGGACGCCAGCTTCCACCCCTTCATGGGTTTTCCGGGCTACAAGGAAGTCAGCGCGTTGCCGTTGCCACAACGCGCCGCGGCGCTGCGCGAGCCGCAGCGCAAGGCGCGCATCCTGGCCGAGAAGAGCGAACGGGTGTCGGGCGACGGCACGCCGGTGCCGCCGCTGGTGGACATCCTGCTGGCCCGCATCGAACTCATCGCCGGCCGCATGTTTGCGCTGGCCGACGAGCCCGACTACGAGCCCAACGTGATGCAGAGTTTTCTGGTGCGCGCCCGGCAGCGGGGCTGCACCGCGCTGGAAGCGCTGTACGACCACTTTGCGCAAGGCGACGGCAGCAACCTCGTCTACTTTCCCATCTTCAACTACAACGAAGGCAACCTGAACGCCGTGCACGAGATGCTGCAGCACCCGCGGGCACTGGCCGCGCTCAGCGACGCCGGCGCCCACGTGGGCACGGTGTGCGACGCCAGCTTCAGCACCTTCATGCTCACGCACTGGGTGCGCGACCGGGCGGCCGGCAGACTGTCGCTGCAGCAGGCGGTGCATCTGCTGACCGGGCGCAACGCGGCCTACCTGGGCCTGGCCGACCGCGGCCGCATCGCCGTGGGGCAACGTGCCGACCTCAACCTGATCGACCCCGCCGGCCTGCGTGTGGGCACACCGCGCCTGGTGCGCGACCTGCCGGCCGGCGGCAAGCGCTTCCTGCAGAAAGCCGAAGGCTACCTGGGCACCTGGGTGGCCGGGCAGCGCGTGCAGCACAACGGCCACATCAGCGACGCCCGGCCGGGGCGGCTGGTGCGCATGGGGCAAGGCGCGCAGGGGCGGGGACGCGCGGCCGCCGGCTGAAGGCCGCAGCCGCAGCCGCAGCCGCAGCCGCAGCCTCAGGCAGCCAGCTGCTCCAGCGCCGAAAAGCCCGCCGCCTGCTCGATGAGCTCGCCCGCGCGCAGCGCCAGGTCTTCACGGAAGCGGGCGCTGACCAGCTGCACCCCTGCCGGCAGCTTGCCGGCCATGCCGGTGGGCACCGACAGCCCGGGCAGCCCCATCAAGGCCGTGCCCAGCAGCGGGCTTTGCGCGCGCAGCAAGCCTTCCACGGCCGCAGGGCCGGCGCAGTCGGCATCCACCGCAAACTGGCGCTGCCAGCTGTTGGGCATCAGCAGCACGTCAAACCGCTGCAGGAACACGGCCCAGTCGCGGCAGATGTTGAAGCGCCGCGCCAGCGCCTCCAGCGTGGCGTTGGCGTCCAGCGCCGGCAGGCCGTGCATGTAGCCGGCCAGCGCGGCCTGCACGCCGGCATCGCCCAGCTTTGCAATGGCCGCCTGGCCGCCGCGCCGCAGGTCGTCCATCACCAGCTGGCGCCACAGCTGCGCGCCTTCCTCGAAGTGCGGCGGCGCCGCCTCTTCCACATCACAGCCGGCCGCTGCCAGCCAGGCGGCGGCCTGTGCCACCGCGGCCACCACCGTGCGGTCGGCGTCATAGGCTGCATGGCGGCTGAACACGGCCACGCGCAGGCGGCGGGCGTCGCTGCCTTGCGGCTGCAGCGGGGCGTCCACCCACTGCGGGTCCAGCGCGCTGCCCCGGGCCATCACCTGCAGCGCCAGGCGGGCATCGGCGACGCTGCGCGTCAGCGGGCCCTGCACGCTCATCATCTGGTTGCTCAGCATGCGGTTGGGCGCACTGGCCTTGTATGAAGGCACGCGGCCCACGGTGGTGCGCAGGCCCACCACGCCACAGGCCCAGGCGGGGTAGCGGATGGAGCCGCCGTAGTCGTTGCCGTGCGCGATGGCGCCCATGCCGGTGGCCACGGCCACCGCTGCGCCGCCCGATGAACCACCCGGCGTCACCGCGGCATCGAAGGGGTTGAGCGTGCGGCCGTGGAGGTCGTTGTCGGTGAACCAGCGCAGGCTGAAGGCCGGCGTGTTGCTGCGGCCCACGATCACCGCGCCGGCCTGGCGGAAGTTCTGCACCAGCGGCGAATCGGTGGTGGCGATGTGGTCCCTGGCCGCCACGATGCCGTCGGTGGTGGCGCGGCCGGCCGTGTCCACGTTGACCTTCACCGTCACCGGCACGCCGTGCAGCGGGCCCAAAGCCAGGCCGGCGGCCTGGGCGGCATCGCAGGCGCGCGCCGCGGCACGGGCTTCGTCGGCCATCACCTCGGCCAGCGCGTTCAGGCGCGGGTTGGCCTGGTCGATGCGCGCCAGCACGCTGTCGGTGGCCTGCAGCGCGCTGCACTCGCCGCTGCGGATGCGCGCCGCCAGTTCCACCGCGCCCAGGCGCCAGGCTTGTGGCGCGTTCACTGCTGCGGCTGCAGGTTGATGGCTTTGGCAATGGCCGTGTAGCGCGTGATCTCGCCCTGGTAGGTGCGCTCCAGCTCGGCCAGGCCCATCGGCGCCACCACCAGGTTGCCCACGTTCTCGAAGGCCTGGCGCGTGGCCGGGTTCTGCATCGCGTCATACAGCGCCTTGTTCAGGCGTTGCGCCACGTCGTCCGGCGTGTTGCGCGGCACCTGGATGCCGGCCCAGGAATCGAACTCGAAGCCGGCCAGCTTCGGGTGCCCAGCCAGGGCCGCGATCTGCGGAAACTTCGCCAGCGGCTGCGCCGTGGCCAGGCCGATGACCTTGAGCTTGCCGTCGGCGATAGTGGCCGGTATGGGCCCGGCGAAGATGGTGAACATCAGGCCCACCTGGCCGCCCATCAGGTCGCTCATGGCCGGGGCAGAACCGCGGTAGGGAATGTGCGTCAGCGGCACCCCGGCCTGCTGGCTGAACTTTTCGGCCGTCAGGTGGAACATGCTGCCCGGGCCGGTGTTGGCCATGGTCAGCGGCTTGCCCTGCCGGGCCGCCAGGCTGATGATTTCGTCCACCGTGTTGGCCGGCAGGTCCTTGCGCGCCACCAGCACCAGCGGCGCTTTCACCAACTGCGCCACCATGCGCAGGTCGCTGGGCTTGTACTTCACGGTGGCCAGCGTCAGCGGCGGGATGATCAGCTCC
>JAYSXE010000149.1:0-20371 GCA_043717565.1 Burkholderiales bacterium
CAGCATGTCGCGCAGTTCGGGCTGGCCGATCAGGATGATCTGCAGCAGCTTGCGCTCCGAGGTTTCCAGGTTCGTCAGCAGGCGCAGCTGTTCCAGCACCTCGGCGCTCAGGCTCTGCGCTTCGTCGATCACCAGCACCGCCTGCCGGCCCTGGGCGTGGCCGGCCAGCAGGAAGCTGTTCAGTACATCAACCTGCGCCTTGATGGTGGCCTCGGTGCCGTCGGCCGCTGCGGGCAAGGGCACGCCGAATTCGTCGCACACGGTGCGCAGCAGCTCGGGCACTGTCAGCTTGGGGTTGAAGATGTAGGCCACGGTGCAGGTGGCGGGCACCTGTTCCAGAAAGCCGCGGCACACCGTCGTCTTGCCGGCGCCGATTTCACCGGTCAGCAGCACAAAGCCACCGCCGGCCGACAGGCCGTACAGCAGGTGGGCCAGCGCCTCGCGGTGGCGCTCGCTCATGAAGAGAAAGCGCGGGTCGGGCGCGATGGAGAACGGCTCTTGCGTCAGGCCGAAAAATGGCGCGTACATGGTGCAGAGGATAACGACCCCGGCGCACCGGCCGCCGCCAACGCAGCGGCGGCGGCCATGGCGGCGTTACCGGTGTTTGCGCAACAGCGACTTGGGCAGCATGCCGTGCACGCCGCGGTGCACGTTCACCGTCTGCGTGATGCGGAAGTCCACCGCCAGGCTGCACAGCGTGTAGGCGTCTTCGCGCGACAGGCCTTCGCGTTCGCCCAGCAGCACGATCATGTCGCGCAGCGCGATGGCCATGCACTGGTCCAGGCTCGGGTCCATGCCCATCGTGATCAGGTGCGTGGGCGTTTCGGCACGCGGGTAGCGCAGGCCGGTGCCCTTGTGAACGACGAGCTCGAAGTCGCCCTGCAACGCCGTTTCGATGGCGGTGGTGCAGACCTCGCCGTCACCCTGCGCGGCATGCCCGTCGCCGCAGCTGAACAGCGCGCCCGGCACGTGCACTGGCAGGAACAACGACGAGCCCGGCCGCAGTTCCTTGTTGTCCAGGTTGCCGCCGTGGGCGCGCGGAACGATGGTGCTGATGCTGCGCCAGTGCGCAGGCGGCGCCACGCCCAGCACGCCAAAGAAGGGGTGCAGCGGCAGCTGCAGGCCCCAGGGCAGTTCACCGGTCATGCGTGCCGCGTCAAGCGGGATGTTGATGCGCCGCACGGTGTCGAATTCGTCGGGCAGCGTGCCGGCCAGCGGACGGATGAAGTTGTAGCCCCAGTCCTGCCGCAGACGCACGTCCAGGATGCGCACTTCCAGCGTGTCGCCGGGCTCGGCCCCTTCCACATACACCGGTCCGGTGATGATGTGCCCGGGCAGGTGGCGCGGCAGCCGGGCGTGCATGTCCAGCAGCTCGGGCGGCACATGGAAGCCGGCGCCGGGCAGCACGTCAGGGCCGCCGCTGACGGTGTCCACTGTCAGGCGGTCACCGCTGGCCACGCGCAGCACGGGTTCGAAGGCGGCGTCGAACAGGCCCCAGCGGCAGGTGTCGACGCTGGCTTTCAGGTGGTGGTGGCGCATCGTGGGCCTTGTGTACGGGGCCCCCATCTTGAAGCATCACGCGCAACACCGGGCGCCCCCTGCGCGATGAGGCGCCGGACGAACGGTGTTGGGGCCGGTTCGAACGCAGCCACGCCAGGGCGAGCAACGGCTGGGCCCGTCCCGGCCCGGCACGGCACCGCCGCCTAACGTGTCAGCAGGAAACCGTCCTCGCTGCGTGCCTCGCGCAGCGGCAACCGCACCAGCACCGAATGGCCCACGCCTTCACGGCCGCGCAGGTCCAGGTGGCCTTCCATGGCTGCCAGGGTTGCCGCGGCCTGCTGCCACTCGGCGCTCAGCGCGGCCGCAGCAGCGTCTGCCGGCGACGACGCCTTGATCAACAGCTTCAACGCCGGCTCGCCACTGTCCAGGCGGCCCAGAGTGGCCTTGAAAGCCACCCGGCCCCGGACGCCCTGGTCGGCAGTGAGGGCCAGCGCGCGAGACATCAGCAACCTGATCAGCTGCGACAAGCGCGTGGGGTGGATCAGCATGCGCTGGGGCAAGGCCCGGTCCACCGACCACACCATGCGCGCGCCCTGGCGTTCGGCCTGGCGGTAGACGGGAAGCATCAGCACATCCAGCAGTTGTTCCAGGTGCAGCGCTTCGGCCGGGTCGACGTTCGCCGTCGCCGGGTCGGGGCTGAAGGCACAAGGGTGCTCGGACTGCGGCCAGGGCTCGGGCGGGCCGCCGCGGTCGGGGCTGGTCTCGGCTGCAGACCCGGGCGCGGTGACGGCCGCGGCATCCGGCGTGGGCAGGCCGGATATCGGCACACGTCCAATCAGGCTGGCCCCCGCCCGTACGTGAGGGCTGCGAACCGGTTCCAGGGCGGCGGCGGGCACGGGCCTGTCGGCCTGCGCAGCCGGGCCCCAAAGTGCCGGTTGGGGCGGGGACGGCGCCACAGATGCAAACGGCACTTTCACCACATCAGGCACTTCTGCCATATCCGGCATGTCTGGCATGTCCGGCATATCCGGCATATCCGGCATATCCGGCACAGTAGGCTCGCCAGACAGGGTGTGCGCCCCCGCCTCGGCAAGCGCTGGCGGTGCCGAAACAGCCGCCGGCCGCAGAGCCAGTTCCGGCTCCAGGCGCGCGGGCTCGGCAGCAACTGCAGACCGCAGTCGCGCCGGGTCGCTGCGTTTGCGGCGGGTGCGCCGCCAGCGCCACGCGACGGCCGCGGCCGCCGCTGCAACAGCAGCAACAGCGGCCGCCAGGCCGGCAGCCCAGGCCCCGGCTCCGGCCACGGGAGGCCACCACGCCCAGGGGCTGTGCGCGCTGGGCAGCGCCTGCGGGGTGGGCGGCTGTTCCTGCACCAGCCAACGGCGCAGCGAACGCTGCTGCTCGCTGGCGCTGATGTCGGTCAACGCAGCGTCCAGCAGCGGCATCAATGCGCGCTGGGCTTCCGGCAAGGCCACGCGGTAACGCGCGGCGAATTCCGCCACATCACCCAGCACCCGCAAGCCCTGCCCGGCCGGGCCCGCCATCAGGCTTTGCACCACGGGCTTGACGTCCATCGCGGCGTCGGCCGCGCCGCGCTGCACCAGCGCCAGGGCCGCGGCGCTGTCGGGCGCGTCCACGAGCTGAATGCCCGGGAACAAGCGCTGCACCTCGGCACGCTGCGGGTGGTTGACGGCCAGGGCCAGCCGGCGGGCGCGCAGCGATTCCAGGCCCCAGAACACCGGGCCCCCTTCGGCGCCCACCAGCACCTGCGGCAGTTCCAGCCAGGGCAAGCTGAACATCAGGCCCGCAGCCTGCTGGGGCGTGTGTTCCAGCAGCGGTGCCGCGTCGATGCGGCCGGCCCGCAGCGCTGCCAGCAAAGCGGCATCGGTGTCGAAAGGCTGCAGGCGCAGCACCAGCCCCAGTTGCAGCGCCACTTCCTGCAGCATGTCGGCCGCCACACCGGTGTGGCGGCCCTGACCGTCCAGGCCGCTGAGCGCGGCCACGGGCGCACTGGCATTGCGCAGCACACCCACACGCCAGGTGGCGTGCGGGCCCAAGGGCTCGCGGGCGGCTGCGCGCGTGGGCAGGCCATACGGGGGCTGGATCAAGCCGTCCATCACGGCGACGTCGGCCCCTTTGGTGTCCGCCGGCAGCGCCAGCGGGGCCTGCAACGCCTGCGCGGCCCGGTGCGCAAACTGAAGCACGGCCTGGTGCGCGGTGTTGTCGCTTCGCCAGGCGGCCAGCGCCTTGTTCAGCGCGGGCAACAGCGCGGCACGGTCTTCACGCAGCACCAGGTGGCGGTGCCCGGCGGCACCGGGCCAGACCTGGCGCAATTCCAGCCCAAGCATCTGCCGGCCCTGCAGCGCGGCCAACACCGGCAGCAGGTTGCCGAGGTAGGCGTCGGCGCGGCGCTCCACCAACGCCTGCAGCGCTGTTTCGACGCTGGCATGCACTTGCACCGTGGCGCCCGGGAAGTGCCGGCGCACGCGGTCGCCCACCACCGGTTCGCCGCCGTTGCCACTGGCCACCAGCGCAATGCGGGCACGTTCCAGCGGCACCGGCCGCTCGTCGTGCATGAGCAACCAGGCCAGGGGCTGCGCGCCGCTGCCCAGGCCGTACACCAAACCGGGTTGCGGCCCGGCGAACGGGGGGTTCACCGCCAAGGCCATGTCGGCCCGGCCTTCGCGCACGGCCTGCAGCTGTGCCGCTTCGTCGGCCACCAGCACCGGCGTCACCGTCACCCCCAACGCGGCCGCCGTGGCCTGCAGCCACTGCACCAGCGGACCCTGGACCATCGGGCCTTGCGCCTGCAGCCCTTCACCCACGCTCACCAGCGCCGGTACCGTTGTGTCCTGGACCGCCACGCGCAGCGGCGGCGCAGCGGCGGCGGCGGCGCGGTCCTGGGCGTCGAACAGCGTGGCAAGCAACCCGATGTTGCTGCCTGGAGCAGCACCCGCGGCGGGCGCGAAGCGGGGCTGCAGCGCGGCCAGGTGGTCCACAGCCGAAGCGGCTGGTGCCGCTACGGCCCCGGCAGAAGTCGCCGCCGGCGCCAGCGCCAATGCCGGGGCGGCCAGCCCGGCCAGCACCAGCAGGCCCACGAGTCCGGCCCTGGCAGCCCCGCCCCGCCGAGCCCCACGGGGCGGGCCAGGACAGCGGCAACAACGGTTACCCCGGGCTTCACCAGGCATCAAAAGACCCGCACGCAACGACGAACACCCAGTGTAGCCAGCGTGCCGGCCGTGTAACCGGCCGTAAAGCAAGCCCGAGGGCGCAAACCCTGTTTCATCAGAGCCCGCTGCAGGGCCTGGGTTCAGCCGCGCTGGTGCCAGAAGTCGCGGTGCAGGGCCGCGATTTCTTCTTCCATTTCAGGCACCGGGCCAATGACTTCAATCGCCTTCTGGCCGGCCGCAAACACCTGGCGCGATGGCAGGTTCAGCGTCGGGTTCTGCGGGTGGTTGCCGGTGATGGCCAGCAGCCGCTCTTCGCTCAGGCCGTACACCAGGCGGCCGATGTGGGCCCAGTACTGCGTGCCGGCGCACATGGCACAGGGCTCGACCGTCGTCACCAGCGTGCAGGCCCACAGCGAGGCCCGGTCCCAGCGCGCCGCAGCGGCGCGCGCCAGCACCGCTTCGGCGTGGTTCACGCTGTCCACGTTGCCCTGCTCCAGCCACACGCGGTCGCCCTGTGGCCCCACCAGCACGGCCCCAAAGGGGTGGTGGCCCTGTTGCACCGAGCGCCGCGCCACGTCATTGGCGGCGCGCAGTGCGGCCAGCAACTGCGCTTGCGTCAGCGGCTGGCGGTCACTCACCCTGCGTGCCGCGGTGGGCCCAGCCGGTGGTGCGCATTTCAATCCAGCTGAAGAACTCGTACATCGCCATGGCCATGGCTCCAATGGTCACCAGGCCGGCAAAGGCCAGCGGCATGCGCTGCTGGCTGCCCGCCGTCTGGATGAGGTTGCCGATGCCACTGTCGCCAGCGGTCATCTCGGCCAGCACCGTGCCCACGAAGGCCAGCGTGATGGCAATCTTCAGCGACCCATAGAAGTAGGGCATCGAGCGCGGCAGCCCCACCTTGACCAGCACGTCCCAGCGCTTGGCACCCAGCACGCGCAACACGTCTTCAAGTTCAGGTTCCAGGGTCGCCAGGCCGGTGGCAATGTTCACGGTGATGGGGAAAAAGCTGATGAGGAAAGCGGTGACGATACCCGGCCCCAGGCCGATGCCGAACCAGACCACCAAAATCGGCACCACGGCGGCCTTTGGAATGGCGTTGAAGCCCACCATCAGCGGGTACAGCGCGGTGTACACGAGCCGGCTGCTGCCGATCAGGAAGCCCAGCATCACGCCCACCACGATGCTGATGCCGAAGCCCACCATCGTGACCCAGAAGGTGCGCCACGCGGCTTCGAGCAGCGGCCCGGAGTATTCGATGAACTGCATCGCAATCTGCCACGGGCTGGGGCACACGTAGTCGGGCACCTTGAACAGCGTCACCAGCAGTTGCCACAGCAGCAAGATGCTGACGCCCACGATGACGGGCGACCAGCGTTCGGTTGTTTTCGAGATCTTCATTGCGGCACCACCACGCCCGTCTTGCGCACGGCACCGATGTGCCCGCGCAGTTCATGCACGATGTCTGTGAACTTTGGTGTGTAGGTGATCTCCAGGTCGCGCGGGCGCGGCAGGTCGATCTCTCGCTTGACGACGAAGCGCCCCGGGCTGCGGCTCATGCAGTACACCGTGTCGGCCAGGAACACGCTCTCGCGCAGGTCGTGCGTCACCAGGATGACGTTGAACTTTTGCGCCGCATGCAGGTCGCGCAGTGTGCACCACAGCTCTTCACGCGTGAAGGCGTCCAGCGCACCGAAAGGCTCGTCCAGCAGCAGCATCTGCGGCTCGTGCACCAGCGCGCGGCAGATGCTGGCGCGCTGCTGCATGCCGCCCGACAGCTGCCAGGGAAACTTGTCTTCATAGCCGCCCAGGCCCACGCTTTGCAGCAGCTTGCGAGCGCGCTCTTCGTATTCCTTGCGCTTGCTCTTGAAGTTACTGCGGTAGGGTTCCACGATCTCCAGCGGCAGCAGCACGTTGTCCACTGTGGTGCGCCACGGCAGCAGGCTGGGTGCCTGGAAGGCCATGCCGCTGATCTTCAGCGGGCCAGTGACCGGTGCACCGCCGATGTGGATGCTGCCCTTGCTGGGCATCTTCAAGCCGGTGGTGAGCTTCATGAAGGTGCTCTTGCCGCAGCCGCTGGGGCCGACTATGGCGATGAATTCGCCGCGGTTGACCTGCAGCGTGATGTCTTCCACCGCGAAGTGGTTCTGCGCCAGCAGCTCGTCGTTGTAAGCGAGCCAGACGTTCTTGAAATCGACAAAGGGTTGCATGGGTGTCCTAGCCGGCAACCCGCGCCGGCAGTTGGTTGATCAGGGCCCTGAAGGCTTCGGTGTAGACAGCAGGCGCTTCACTGTGCAGGCGGCTGTGCGTGCCGCCGGGAATCTCGACCCAGCGCACCTGCGCGGCCGCGGGCGCGGCGTCGCGCAGGCGCCGGCCCAGGGCCACCGGCACGGTGGTGTCGGCAGACCCGTGCACCATCAGCAGCGGGGCCTTGATCTGGCCAATGCGCGACATCGAGTCGAATTGCAGCCGCGTGAACCAGCTGACGATGCGGCCCACCAGGCCCGCCTCAGCCGCCACGTCGGGCATGCGGGTGAAGGTGCTTTCCAACACCAGAGCCCCAATCTCGCCAGCCTTCAGGCCCGCCGCCAGCCGCACCGCCACGGCGCCGCCCATCGAATGGCCAAAGATGACGCGCCGTGTGCCCTGCGGCGGGCGGCGCTGCAATTCGGCCCAGGCCAGCGCCGTGTCGGCAGCAATGGTGTCTTCGTCGGGCACGATGGGCGTGCTGTCGCCCCAGCCGCGGTAGTCCAGGGCCAGCACCGAAAAACCGACGGCCCGCAGCGCGTCGATCTTGGGCAAGTTCTGGTACAGGTTGCGAAAGGTGCCGTGCAGGTACAACAGCGTGGGCGCTGCCGGGTCGGCATGGGGCAGCCACCACAGCGCCACCTGCTGCTGCGCAGTGGTGTCACCACCCACGCGGGCGGTGCCGGGCACCGCCACCAGCCAGCGCCGGTCCCCCGGCCTGAAGATTTTTTCGTCAGCGGGCAACCCCGCAGGCCGCCCCGGTGAAGGGCGCAATGCGAGCTGGTTTTCCTTGCGGTCCAGCCACGCGCAGCCGCCCAGTGGCAGGCTGCCCAGCGCCGCCGCGGAGACCAGCACCGCGCGCCGCGACGCATGGCCGGCAACCCGCAGCTCGTGCACCGGCGCAACGGACGGCGCGCGGCCTGATGCAACAATGACGGGCATGCAGTTCACAGAGCGACGGGCCTCAGCAGCCTTCATCATGGCCCTTTGTTGCGCGGGCCCGCTGTTCGCGCAAGACACCGCCCGAGCGGCTGCGCCGGCACCCAGCACCACCAGCGGCCCCGGTCTTCTGGCGCGCAGCTGGAACGCCGCCACCGACTGGAAAGCCTGGGAAGAAACCGGGCAATGGCGCTTTGCGCTGTCGCCGTTTTCGCACCACTTCCGCTACAACGCCGAACACCGGCATGTGTGGGCCGTGGGCATGGAAAAACAGCGCGCCGACGACTGGCTGGCCGGCGGGTCGTTCTTCAGCAATTCCTTCGGCCAGCCCAGCAGCTACCTGTACGTGGGCAAGCGCTTTCCGGCGCTGTTCGGTCAGCCGCAGCTGTTCGGGCAGGCATCGGTCGGCATCCTGTACGGCTACCGCGGCAAGTACCAGCACAAGGTGCCCGCCAACTACAAGGGCTTCTCGCCCGGCGCGCTGGTCTCGCTGGGTTGGCAGTTCACGCCCCGCTTCGCGATAACGGGGCACATGCTGGGTGACGCCGGCATGATGGTGCAGCTGTCCTACGAACTGAAGTGACAGGCAGCGGCCGGGCCCGGCAAACCGGGCACGGCCCGGTGCGGGGCCCAGGCTGCCGTGCATCGCTTACTTCTTGGCGGCCGGCGGCAGCACGTTCAGGTCGGCCTTGCTGGGCAGGGCCTCAGAGGTCCACACCGCGTTCGGGTCGATACGGGTCTTGGTGTTGAAGGCGTCAGACACCTGGCTGGCCATCAGCGCCAGACGGCCCGGCACCACCTGGCCAAAACCTTCAGCGCGGGCGTCGGGGCTGGCAACCACGGCGTCGATGGCCATGCGCAGGCGGCGCTTTTCCAGGTCGACGTTGATGATGCCGTCACGTGCCTTCACGTAGTCGATGGCAGGGTCAGGGTTGGCCATCACTTCCTTGGCGCCCTTGGCAAAGGCGGTCAGGAAGGCCTTCACGGCTGCGGGGTTCTCTTTCAGCATCTTGGGACTGACGATGATGGCGTTGCCGTACAGCTTCACGCCGTGCGCCGGGTAGGGCAGCACCACCACGTCTTCGGTCTTCACGCCGCGGGCTTCCAGGTTCAGCAGCGACGTGAACGAGAAGCCGGTGATGGCGTCGATGTCGCCGCGCACCAGCATGGTTTCGCGAAGCGGCGGGTCCATGCTGGTCCAGGCCACGTTGCTGATGCCGTTGGCCTTGGCAAAGATGGGGAAGGCCTTGCGGCCGGCGTCAAAGCTCGGCGCGCCCAGCTTCCTGCCCGACAGGTCGGCCGGCTTGGTGATGCCACTCTTCTTCAGCGCCAGCACCGCAGCGGGGGTATTGTTGTAGACCATCATCACCGCCACCGGCTTGTTCGCGGCTTCGGGGTTGTTGGCATGGAATTCCATCAGCGCGGCCATGTCGGCAAAGCCCATGTCGTAGGTGCCGCTGGCCACGCGGGTGACGGTGCCACCGCTGCCGTTGCCGCCGTCGATGGTGACGTCAAGGCCCGCGGCCTTGTAGTGGCCCTTGACCTGCGATGCCAGGAACAGCGCCGCCGGGCCTTCAAAGCGCCAGTCGAGCTGGAACTTGATGGGCGTTTGGGCCCATGACAGCGCGGGGGCGGCCAGCAGGGTGGCCAGGGTCAGCAGCGAACGCCGCTGCAGGGTTTTCAACAGCATGGACATCAGAATCTCCGTGGGTCGTGGTGAACAGGTGGGTCTTTAGGAAGCAAATAGACTTCGGGTGATTCTGCAAGTTCCGTGCGCAGCCCATAGTCGGTGCTTGCACCAGATAAGGGTGAAAGAGAGTGCCTTGTGCCCCATTTGCAGGCATGAAGACGCGGGCTGACGGCAGGGCAGCATGAGCCGAGGTCAAAACGACATCAAGCCGACGTCAGGCCGACGTCACGCCGACAACAAGTCGAGCAGACTGCGCGCCACCACACGCGTGGCGCCCTTCAGGTCGGCCAGCACCACGTGCTCGTCAGCCCGCTTGGCATTGCTTTCCAGCACGGTGCGCGGGCCGGCCCCGTAAATCACCGCCGGCACGCCATGGGCGCCGTACAGGCGAACGTCGGTGTACAGCGGTGTGCCGGAAGTGGGAATCTCGCAGCCGAACACCGCCTGCCCGTGCTTCTGCAGCGCCTGGATCAGCGGCGCGTTACCGGGCAGCGGCTTCAGCGGTTCGGCCAGCAGCAGGCGCTTGATGTCAACCCGCACGCCGGGCGAGCCGGCGACGGTGCTTTCGACCAGCGCGCGCACCTCGGCTTCCACAGCGTGCACGTTTTCCTCGGGGATCATGCGGCGGTCGAGCTTGATGACCACCTTGCCCGGCACCACATTGGTGTTGCTGCCGCCTTCGATGCGGCCAACGTTCAGGTAGGGGTGGGTGATGCCGGTCACCTTCGAAAGCCGGGTGCGCAGCACCTCGTTGTGGGCGTACAGCGCCGTCAGCAGGCGGTTGGCCGCCTGCAGGGCGTCAACACCGGTGTGCGGGTAGGCTGCATGTGAAGCCACGCCGTGCAACGTCACTTCCATCTGCAGGCAGCCGTTGTGCGCCGTCACCACCTGGTAGCTGAAGCCCGCGGCGATCAACAGGTCGGGCTTGGTCAGGCCGTGGCTGAGCAGCCAGCCCGGGCCCAGCTCGCCGCCAAATTCCTCGTCGTAGGTGAAATGCAGTTCAACGCCACCACGCAGCCCCAGGCCGTGCGCGGCCGCCACCGCCTTCAGCGCGCGCAGCGCAAAGGTGTAGGTTGAAAAGTCGCTCTTGCTGACGGCGGATGCGCGGCCGTAGAGCTTGCCGTCGACGACTTCAGCGCCATAGGGGTCGTGCTGCCAGCCTTCGCCGGGCGGCACCACGTCGCCATGGGCGTTCAGCGCCACGGTGGGGCCGCCGGGCGCGAAGCGTTCGCGCACGATCAGGTTGGTCAGGCTTTGCAGGCCATAGGCCTGCACCTCTGCGCTGGGCACGGCGTGTGCCTCGGCCTGCAGGCCCATGCCTGCCAGCAATTCCTGCGTGCGCTGAGCGTGGGGCGTGTTGTTGCCGGGCGGTGTGTCGGTGGGCACCTGCACCAGCGCCTGCAGGTAGCGCACCTGTTCGTCGAAGTGCGCATCCACCCACGCGTCCAGCGCGGCGTAACGGGTCTCCAGTGGCGTGGCAGCGTTCATGCGGTGGCGAGTCCTTGGACCATGTGAGCAAAGGCCGCGACACACAACTCGGTGTCGTCGGCGGTGATGGATTCCAGCGGGTTGTGGCTGATGCCGCTGTTGGCGCCGCGCATGAACAGCATGGCCTGCGGCATGCGTTCATGCAGCTTCATGGCGTCGTGCCCGGCGCCGCTGGGCATGCGCAGCACGGGCAGGCCCTGCGCCTGCACCGCCGCTTCCCAGCGCGCCTGCCAGGCGGGGGCGCTGGGTGCGGCGTCGGCCACCAGCGTCTGTTCCAGCGTGAAGCCCACACCCCGGCTTTCGCAGATGCGCGCCAGCTCGGCGCGCACGTCGGCGGCCAGCGCGTCGCGCGCGCCGTTGGTGGTGGCGCGCAGGTCCAGGCTGAAGTGGCAGGCGCCGGGCACCACGTTGATGCTGCCGGCGGGCACCTGCAACTGGCCCACGGTGCCCACCACGTCGGGCACGGCGGCGGCACGCCTTTCAACGTACAGCACCAGTTCAGCCACGGCGCAGGAGGCGTCGCGGCGGCGGTCCATGGGCGTGGTACCGGCGTGGCTGGCCATGCCCTGCACCTGGCCCAGGTAACGCAGGCTGCCGTTGATGGACGTCACCACGCCCAGCGGCAGGTCCAGTTCGTTCAGCACCGGGCCCTGCTCAATGTGCACCTCGACAAAACCCAGGTACTGCGCGGGGTCGCGGCGCAGCGCCTCGATGGCCGCCAGCGTGGCCGGCAGGCCGGCGGCGCGCATGGCGTCCTGCATGCGCACGCCGTCAGCGTCGGTCTGGTCCAGCCAGGCCGGGTTGAAGTCGCCGGTCAGGGCGCCAGAACCCAGGAAGGTGGCCTTGTAGCGCTGCCCTTCTTCTTCGGAAAAACCCACCACCTCGATGTCAAAAGACATGCGGCGCCCCGCTTGGTGCAGGCCGCGCACCACCACCATCGGCACCAGGATGCCCAGGCGACCGTCGTACTTGCCGCCGTTGCGCACGGTGTCGTAGTGCGAACCGGTCAACAGCCGGCGCGGCTGTTCCCCGGTGCCGCGGTACACGCCCACCACGTTGCCCACAGCGTCCAGGCCCACGTCGTCGAAGCCGCAATCGCGCATCCACTGCTGCAGCTGCGCCGCCACGGCGCGGTGGGCGTCGGTGAGGTAGGTCACCGTCAGCTGGCCGGCTTCCTTGAAGCCGGGGTCGCTGTGCACGGCCCGCGCTTCAGACCAGTCCCACACCTGCTGGCCGCGGCCGGGCGTGTAGCCGAACTTGTCGTTCAGGCGAATTTCCACCACTCGGTGGATGTTGCGCAGGCACTCGGCGAATTCCACGTCGGGGTGGTTGCCCAGCCGGCGCTGGAAGGTGGCGATGATCTCGGCACGCGACAGCCCCAGGCCGCGCGGGCCGCGAACCGCCAGGATGAACGGCCAGCCGAACTTGGCGTTGTATTCGGCATTCAAACGCTGGATGCGCGCAAATTCTTCGGGCGTGCAGTCGGTCAGGCCGGCCTTGCCCTGTTCGTTGGCGCTCTCCGCCGTGAGCGACTGGCTCACCATGGCCTTGCCGGCCAGCTCGGGGTGGGCGCGCATCAGCTTGAGTTGCGCTTCGCGCCCCGCTTCACGCAGCACCTGCACCAGCGTGTGTTTCAGGTGCGCCAGCGAAACAAAGGGGCGCTGGGCCCAGGCAGCTTGCACGATCCACGGCGAATGTTCATAGCTGCCGTCCAGCGCGGCCGTGAATTCGGCCTGCGTGGCGGTGTTGAGTTGGTCCAGGGTCAACACAGTCGTCATTCCCACACAAAGGCTGAAGAAGCTTCAAAAGGGTGCGCCTGGCGCCAGTGCTGCGCGATGTCGATGCGGCGCGCCACCCACACGCGGTCGTGCTTCTGCACATGGTCCAGGAACTGCTGCAGGGCGCGCATGCGGCCGGGCCGCCCGAGCAGGCGGCAGTGCATGCCGATGCTCATCATCGACGGGCGCTCGTCGCCTTCGGAGTAGTGCACGTCGAAGGCATTTTTCAGGTACTGGAAGAAGGGGTCGCCGTGGCTGTAGCCCTGCGGCAGCGCAAAGCGCATGTCGTTGCAGTCCAGCGTGTACGGCACCACCAGGTGGGGCGCCAGCTGGCCATTGCTCTTCCTGACTTGCAACCAGAACGGCAAGTCGTCGCCGTAGTAGTCGCTGTCGTAGGCAAAGCCGCCGTGGTCGGCCACCAGCCGGCGCGTGTTGGGGCTGTCGCGGCCCGTGTACCAGCCCTGGCCGTGCACCACCTGGCTGCGCGGGCCGGTCATCCGTTCGATGATGCGCAGGCCTTCCTGCAGGTGCGCGCGTTCGGTGGCTTCGTCGACGTTCTGGTAATGAATCCAGCGCAGGCCGTGGCAAGCGATCTCATGCCCGAGTTCGAAAAACGCGGCCGTCACCTCGGGGCAACGCTGCAGCGCCATGCTGACGCCAAACACCGTCAGCGGCAGGCCACGCTTTTCGAATTCGCGCAGGATGCGCCACACCCCCACGCGCGAGCCGTATTCGTAGATGCCTTCCATGCTGAGATGGCGCGCCGCGAAGGCCGGCGGGTTGAACATCTCGCTCAGGAACTGCTCGCTGCCGGCGTCGCCGTGGAGCACGCTGTTCTCACCGCCTTCTTCATAGTTCAGCACGAACTGCACGGCCACGCGGGCGTTGCCCGGCCAGCGCGCCGGGGGCGGGTTGCGGCCGTAGCCGCGCAGGTCGCGCGGGTATCGCGCGGGCTGTGCCGGTGCAGGGTGGGGGCTGTTCATGTCAGTTTCAGTGCCGCTGCCAGGTCGCTGGCCCGGGGTTGCATCTGCAGGCCGTGTTCGACGTTGCCCAGGTGGTCTCCGACCAGGCGCGCCGCCGCACGGCCGTCGCGCCTTTCAATGGCGTCGACGATGGCCACGTGCTCTTGCGAAGAGTGCACGGCCGAATGCGACGACTGGTACATCAAGGCGATGAGCGAACAGCGCGCCAGCAGGTCAGACAGCAGTTGCGCCAGCACCTCGTTGCCCAGCATGCGGGCCAGCGTGACGTGGAAGTCGGCCAGCAGCCGCGTGCGGCCGGCCACGTCCACGCGCTGCAGCGCCTGGTTTTCCTGGCTGAGGTGGGCCCGCAACTGCGCCACCTGCGCTGGCGTGACGCGCGCGCACAGCTGCTTGACCATGGACGCTTCGATCATCTGCCGCACCTGGAACACCTGGCGCGCCTCTTCGATGCTGGGCTCGGCCACGAAGGCGCCGCGCGCCGGCGACAGCGTGACCAGCCGGTCGCGGCTGAGCTGGTTCAAGGCCTGGCGCACCACCGTGCGCGACACCTTGAACAGGTCGGCGATGTGCTGCTCGACCAGCTTGGTGCCGGGCATGAGCCGCCGTTCGACAATGGCTTCGGTGACGGACTCAACGATGCGGTGCGTGCTGCCGCTGGGCGCCGGGCGCGGCACGGCCACCTGGCGCTGGGCCTGCGCTGTGCCACGCGGCGCCGCGGCGCGGGGCCTGATGTGGGCCAAGGGCGCGGCCGCGCGCCGAGATGCCGCAGGCGCCGGATCTGCAGGCGGCCGATCTGCAAGCGGCAGATCCGCCGGCAGCCGATGCGCAGGCGACAAGGCACTCAAGGGGGTGTGGTTTTTGGCCATGGTGGCACGGGCAGGTGCAGCAGTAATCACCGGTGTCAGCAACAAGAATCGTTGACGTGTATTCTCAAGTGTATACACTTTGCAGCGCGCCGGAACCCCTGTGAACCCGTGCTTCCCCCAACCGCTTGCACGCCCCCAAATCCGCCTCGCCGGCCCGCACCCACCAGACACCCCAGCCAGGACTCACCAGCACCATGGGACACCTCAGCACGCACGTACTCGACACCGCCCACGGCCGCCCGGCAGCGGGCATGAAGGTGACCCTGCAGCGCCTGCAAGGCACTGCGGCAACCACCATCAAGAGCCTGACGCTGAACGACGACGGCCGCGCCGACGGCCCACTGCTGGACGCGGCCGGCATGGCCAGCGGACGCTGGCGGCTGCTGTTCGAGGTGGCGCCCTACTTCCGTGCATTGGGCGTGGAACTGCCCGACCCGCCGTTCATCGACACCGTGCAGCTGGACTTCGGCATGGCCGACGCCAACGGCCACTACCACGTGCCGCTGCTGGTCAGCCCCTATGGCTACAGCACCTACCGCGGCTCGTGACAGCCACTGTGCTCGTCAGGTTTTTTTGCAGGCACGCCACTTGCGGGTCTTCTGGTCTTACAACCACCGACGGAGTGTCCACACCATGACCCGCTTTCACCACGCCTTCAGCCTGGGCCTGGCCTTGGCCCTCCTGCCGCTGGGTGCACTGGCCTCCTACCCCGACAAACCGGTGCGCATCGTCGTCACCTTTGCCGCCGGCGGCGCCAGCGACATCGTGGCCCGCACCATTTCTGAGCCGCTGGCCAGGGCACTGGGCCAGCCGGTGATCGTGGACAACAAGCCGGGCGCTGGCGGCACCATCGGTGGCCTGGAAGTGGTGCGCGCGGCCGCTGACGGCTACACGCTGATGCTGAGCAACAGCACGCCGCTGTCCATCGGCCCCTTCACGCTGCCCCGCCAGCCCTACGACCCGGCCCGCCAGTTCACCCACGTGGCCATGCTGGGCATCGCGCCCGTGGCCATCATGGCCAACCCGAAATCGGGGCCGGCCACGCTGAAGGACCTGCCCCGCTTCGCCGCCGGCGGTGCCGCCAACTTCGGCAGCGGCGGGCCGGGCTCCATCGGCCACATCGTCGGCGAGATGACCAAGGACGCGATGAAGCTGCAGATGACGCACGTGCCCTACCGCGGCGGCGCACCCATGACCACAGACCTCATCGCCGGCACCATCCCGGTGGGCATCGACGTCATCACCGCCTATGTGCCGATGATGAAGAGCGGCCAGCTCAAGGGCCTGGCGGTCACCTCGCGCGCCCGTTCGCCGCTGGCAGCCGACGTGCCCACGGTGCTGGAACTGGGGCTGCCGCAACTGCTGGCCGAAAACTACTTCGGCATCTCGGGACCGGCGGGCCTGCCCAAGGAAGTGACCGACAAGCTGACCAAGGCACTGGCCGACATCGTGGCCGACCCGGCCATCGTCAAGCGTTTCGAAGAACTGGGCATCACGCCGCTGAAGATGAGCAGCGCCGAATTCGGCAGCTTCGTCGCCAAGCAAATCAACGACTGGGCACCCGCGATCAAGGCCGCCGACGTCAAGAACTGAACCGGCGCAATGCCGTAAACCCGATGGACCTGACCTACCTGCTCGACTGGGCGAATCTGCTGCTGCGTTGGGCCCACGTCATCGTGGGCATTGCCTGGATCGGCGCATCTTTCTATTTCGTGTTCCTGGACAACAACCTGCTCAAGCCCGCCGACCCGGCGCTGAAGTCCAAGGGCGTTGACGGCGAGTTGTGGGCGGTGCACGGCGGCGGCTTCTACAACCCGCAGAAGTACATGGTGGCGCCGAAGTCGCTGCCCGAGCACCTGCACTGGTTCTACTGGGAAGCGTATTCCACCTGGCTCACCGGCATGGGCCTGTTCATCACGTTGTACCTGTTCAACGCCCGCAATTTCCTGATCGACAAGAACGTGTACGACTGGTCGCCCGCTGCGGCCGTGGGTGCAGCGCTGGCCTTCCTGGCCGTGTTCTGGGTGGTGTACGACCGCATCTGCCGCTGGTTTGGCGAAAAAGACGGAAAGGTGGGTGGCGACGGTCTGGTCGGCGTGCTGGTGTTCGTCTACATCGTGTTTGCCGCCTGGGCCGCGTGCCAGCTGTTTGCAGGCCGCGCGGCTTTCCTGATAACGGGCGCGATGATCGCCACGGCGATGAGCGCCAACGTGTTCTTCTGGATCATTCCCGGGCAGAAGAAGGTCATCGCGCAGATGCGCGCCGGCCAGCCGGTGGAAGCCATACACGGCCAGCGCGGCAAGCAGCGCAGCGTGCACAACACCTACTTCACGCTGCCGGTGCTGATTGCGATGCTGTCCAACCACTACGGCTGGCTGTACCAGGCGCCGCACAACTGGCTGGTGCTGGTGGTGCTGATGCTGGCCGGCGCGCTGATACGCTACAGCTTCGTGGTGCGCCACAAGGCGCTGCTGAGCGGCCAGCGCGTGCAGTGGGAATGGGCTGCCGGCGGCACCGCACTGCTGCTGGGCCTGGTGGTGTGGCTGGCGCCGGCGCCGCAACCCAAGGCCGCCGCCAGTGCCGCGCCTGTGACCTACGCCGAGGTGCGCGCCGTCATCGACCAGCGCTGCGCGATGTGCCACAACGCCGTGGTGCAGCAGAAGAACGTGGCGTTGCACACGCCCGAACTGCTGAAGCAGCATGCGCAAAACGTGTACCAGCAAAGCGTGGTGCTGAGGGTGATGCCAATGAACAATTCCACGCAGATCACCGAACCCGAGCGCGCGCTGATCAAGCGCTGGTTCGAAGGCGGCGCACCCGTTCAGTAAGGCCGGCCGCCACAGCCAGCCCCGCTCAGCCCGCCCCGTTCAGCCCGACTCGACCATGCCCCACACGCTGCTGCTGAAAAACGCCCACCTGCTGGTCACCATGGACGGCCAGCGGCGCGAGATCGCCGGTGGCGGACTGTTCGCCCGTGACGGGGTGATCGAAGCCGTCGGGCCCACGGCCACGCTGCCCGCCAGCGCCGACGTCGTCATCGACGCCAGCGACCAGGTGGTGACGCCGGGCCTGGTGAACACGCACCACCACATGTACCAGACGCTGACGCGTGCGGTGGCGCAGGACCGCGAACTCTTCGGCTGGCTGCAGACGCTGTACCCGCTGTGGGCACGCCTGACGCCCGAGATGCTGCACACCAGCACGCAACTGGCGCTGGCCGAGCTGATGCTGTCGGGCTGCACCACCAGCAGCGACCATCTGTACCTGTTCCCGGGTGGCTGCACGCTGGACGACACGTTGCACGCCGCCGCGCCAGTGGGCATGCGCTTCCATGCCGCGCGCGGCGCCATGAGCGTGGGCCAGAGCCAGGGCGGCCTGCCGCCCGACGCGGTGGTGGAGAAGGAAGCCGACATCCTGCGCGACACGCAGCGCCTGATCGAGCAGCACCACCGGCGCGAACGTTTTGCCATGCAGCGCATCGTGGTGGCCCCGTGCAGCCCGTTTTCCGTCAGCTCCGGCCTGATGCGCGACGCCGCGCTGCTGGCGCGTGAACAGGGCGTGCAGCTGCACACGCACCTGGCCGAGAACGACAACGACATCGCTTACACACGCGACAAGTTCAACTGCACGCCGGCTGAATACGCCGAACAACTGGGCTGGCTGGGCCCCGACGTGTGGCACGCGCACTGCGTGAAGCTGGACGAGGCCGGCATCAAACTCTTCGCCAGCACCGGCACCGGCGTGGCGCACTGCCCGGGCAGCAACATGCGGCTGGGCAGTGGCGCTGCACCCATACGCGCCATGCGCGACGCGGGCGTGCCGGTGGCGCTGGCGGTGGACGGTTCGGCCAGCAACGACAGCGGCCACCTGCTGGCCGAGGCCCGCCTGGGCCTGCTGCTGCAACGCGCGGTGTTCGGCGCCACGGCCATGGGCGCCCGCGAAATGCTGGAAGTGGCCACGCTGGGCGGCGCGCGCGTGCTGGGCCGCGATGACATTGGCGCGCTGGCGCCCGGCATGGCCTGCGACCTGGCCTGTTTCGGCCTGGACGAACTGGCGCTCGCCGGTGCCGACCACGACCCGGTGGGCGCGCTGTTGTTCTGCCAAAGCCCCAACGCCCGCCACGTGGTGGTGCAAGGCCGTGTGCTGGTGCACCACGGGCAGGCGCAGACGCTGGAGCTGCCACGTCTGGTGCGCGAGCACCGGGCGCTGGCGCGGCAGCTGTTTCAAGGCTGAGCCGGTACCCGATTTCGCGGTTCCGGGCCGGGCCCGAACGCGAAATCGCAACGCCCGGGCTGGTCCTGATTCACCCCAGGCGGCAGGGGCGCACAATGGTTGCCTCCCCTTCCAGCTACCACCGGAGCCTTCACCCATGTTCGGCCAAATGATGCAGCAGCCGCTGCTGATCTCGTCTTTCATCACCCACGCCGAGCGCCACCACGCTGACCGCGAAGTGGTGTCGCGCCGCGTTGAGGGCGACATCCACCGCACCACCTACAAGGACATCGCACTGCGCTCCCGCAAGGCCGCGCAGGCGCTGGCCACGCTGGGCGTCAAACCCGGTGACCGCGTGGCCACGCTGGCCTGGAACGGCTACCGCCACATGGAGCTGTATTTCGGCGTCAGCTGCTCGGGCGCGGTGCTGCACACCCTGAACCCGCGGTTGCACCCCGACCAGGTGGTCTACATCGCCGACCACGCCGAAGACCAGGTGGTGTTTTTCGACATGACCTTCCTGCCCATCATCCAGGCCGTGGCCGGGCGCACCAAGAGCGTGAAGCACTGGGTGGCGCTGACCGACCGCGCGCACATGCCGGCCGACCCCAAGGTGGCCAACCTGTTGTGTTACGAAGACCTGCTGGCTGCGCAAGACGGCCGCTATGAGTGGCCGGTGTTCGACGAAAACACCGCCAGCAGCCTGTGCTACACCAGCGGCACCACCGGCAACCCCAAGGGCGTGCTGTACAGCCACCGTTCCACCGTGCTGCATGCCATGGCCGGTGCGCTGCCCGACTGCCTGGACTGCCGCGCCACCGACGTCATCCTGCCCGTGGTGCCGATGTTCCACGTCAACAGCTGGGGCTTGGTCTACATCGCCCCGATGACCGGTGCCAAGCTGGTGTTCCCGGGTGCCGGGCTGGACGGCAAGAGCCTGTACGAACTGTTTGAAAGCGAAGGCGTCACCATCTCGGCCGGCGTGCCCACGGTGTGGCAGGGCCTGCTGGGGTACGTCGAAGCCGGCGGCCTGAAGTTCAGCACCATGCGGCGCAGCGTCATTGGCGGCTCGGCCTGCCCGCCGGCCATGATCAAGAAGTTCCGCGACGACTACAACGTGCACGTGGTGCACGCCTGGGGCATGACCGAGATGAGCCCCATCGGCACCGCCGCCGCCTTCAAGGCGCCGCATGCTGCCCAGAGCGCCGACGAACGGCTGGCCGTGATGTCCAGCCAGGGCCGTGCGGTCTACGGCGTGGACATGAAGATCGTGTCCGAGGACGGCAAGGAACTGGCGTGGGACAGCGCCACGACGGGCGATGTGCACGTTCGCGGCCCCTGGATCATCAGCAGCTACTTCAAGAACGAAGGCGGCAACCCGCTGCGTGATGGCTGGTTCCCCACCGGCGACGTGGCCAAGATCACGCCCGATGGCTACATGGTCATCACCGACCGCAGCAAGGACGTCATCAAGTCCGGCGGCGAATGGATCGGCAGCATC
>JAYSXE010000150.1:0-1559 GCA_043717565.1 Burkholderiales bacterium
GTGTCAGCGTCGGGGCAACCGACGTGGACATGCTGGCCGAAAATCGTGAACTGCTTGGACAGGTAGCCGTAGAGCTCGGACAGTTCGCGAAAGCGCGGCTTGTCGTAGATGCGGCGCTCGTGCCACTGCTGGAACGGATGCGTGCCGCCGCCGACGACCGCAATATTGAGCTTGTCGGCGCACTTGACCAGCGCATCGCGAATCTGCGTCAGCTGGCTCAGCACCTCGGCCGATGACTGGCAGACGCCGGTGGAGATTTCGATCATGCTCGACGTCATTTCAGGCACCACGGCGCCCGGCAGCTGGATTTTTGACATCATGCGCAGCATGTCTTCGGCGTAAGGCGCCAGGTCAAAGTCGTGCGTGTTGACGAGCTGCAACTCAAGCTCGACGCCGAGCGACAAGGCTTCTGATTTCTGGAAAGCTTCAAGACTCATTCAGGGTGCCCGGTTGGGTGCGGACCAGCGGTTCCCAGGGTCTGGAACTCTCGCCGGCGCGGTAAATGGCCACGGTGGCCAGCATGGCGCCCAGTATTTCCATCGTCAGGATAGTGGGCAATGCGATGCTGGCGATCTGCGGCCCAAGCGTGCTTGACGCCGCCACGTACTGCGACACCAGCAGCAGTGCCACCGACGACATCGGCGACATGGCGCAGCTGACCCACAGGGCCTGCTTCCAGCTGGCGCCGCTGCCGACATTGCCCAGGCCAACGCCGACAATTTTGGCCAGCATACGCGCGATGATCAGTACCAGCACCACGCCGGCC
The DNA here is from genome assembly GCA_043717565.1 of Burkholderiales bacterium. Lineage (GTDB taxonomy): Bacteria > Pseudomonadota > Gammaproteobacteria > Burkholderiales > Burkholderiaceae_C > Rubrivivax. The sequence goes on from JAYSXE010000150.1 coordinate 767, forward strand.
ACCGGGCCGTTCCAGTCGGCTTGCGCGGCAACGACAGAGACGAGAACGAAGGTCAGCATGGTCAGCATCGACGAAGCCGTGCCCATCTGCCGGGGCCATGACCACGGACGCGGGTTGAGCTGCTTCAAAAGCATGCCGCCCAGCAAGGCGGCCAGCGGTGCCGAGCCGCCGTAGTTCGCGGCCAGCGCAGCACCGGCAGCGATCAGGGCCAGCAGCAAGATGGCGGTGTTCTCGCTCGTCGGGCTCATCACCCGCAGCGCAGAGCGCAGGGTCAGCGCCAGCACCGCGCCGACCACGACCGACAAGCCCAGCACCACCAGCACCGGGTAAAGCGTGCTGGCCAGACTGGTCTCAAAGCGCGGCATCATCCCCGCGCGCGCGCTGCAGATCGTCAGCGCGTACAGCGTGCTCAGTGTGGACAGCACCATGGCGCGTTCGGTCACCGGGCCGGCCGCGCGGGTGTCAATTGCCACGCGCGACAGCACCGCTGGCGACGCCGCCATCGCCAGCAGCGCCAGCGGCTCGGCCACGCTGGCGCGCACGTCCATCACGCCCAGCACCCAATACACCGCGATAAACGTCAGCGTCGATTCGGCCAGGCTTTGCACCAGCACCATCGGGTTGTGGCGAAACCAGCGCAGCGGAATGCGCCCCCCGGCTTCGAACAGCACCACGGCCACGCCGAGTTCCAGCAAAAAGAGACCTGTGCCCTGAAGCGGCCAAACTGCGCCAGTGAAACCAGCCAGCCCGGCAAACGCACCAATCCCCGAATAGCCGATGACTATGGGCAAGC
>JAYSXE010000016.1:0-10684 GCA_043717565.1 Burkholderiales bacterium
AAAACCCACCCCGCAGTGCTGCCGCACTGGCCGCTCTCACCCTGTCGGCCGTGGGTGTGGTCTATGGCGACATCGGCACGAGCCCGCTGTATGCGCTGAAGGAAGTCTTTGCGCACGGCCGCGTGCCGCTGACGCCCGCCAACATCCTGGGCATCCTGAGCCTGGTGTTCTGGACGCTGACGGTGGTGGTGTCGCTGAAGTACGTGACGCTGATCCTGCGCGCCGACAACAACGGCGAAGGCGGTCTGATCGCGATGTTGGCCCTGGCTTCGCAGGCGGTGAAGCACAAGCCGGTGCTGCGCCGCCGGTTGCTGATACTGGGCATCTTCGGCACCGCCATCTTTTTTGGCGACGGCGTCATCACGCCGGCCATCTCGGTGTTGTCTGCGGTGGAAGGCCTGGAAGTGGCCGCGCCGCAATTGCACCGCTTTGTGGTGCCCCTGACGCTGCTGGTGCTGACGGCCCTGTTTGCGGCGCAGCGTTTTGGCACCGCCACCGTGGGCCGTTTTTTCGGGCCCGTCACGCTGGTCTGGATGGCCGTGCTGGCTTTGCTGGGGGCGCAACACATCGCCATCAACCCGGCGGTGCTGGTGGCGTTGTCGCCGCACCATGCCCTGGGTTTCCTGTTCCACCACCCCGGCACGGCATTCGTGGCCCTGGGTTCGGTGGTGCTGTGCGTCACCGGAGCCGAGGCGCTGTATGCCGACCTGGGCCACTTCGGCAAGACGCCCATTCGCTGGGCCTGGTTTGCGGTGGTCATGCCCGCACTGCTGCTGAACTATTTCGGTCAGGGCGCCATGCTGCTGCAGCACCCGGAAAATGTGAAGAACCCATTTTTCGAGATGGCACCGCAATGGGCCCTGTACCCGCTGATCGGCCTGGCCACGCTGGCCACGGTGATTGCTTCGCAGGCGTTGATCACGGCTGCCTTCTCGGTTACCAAGCAGGCGGTGCAACTGGGCTACATGCCGCGCCTGCGCTTGCTGCACACCAGCGTGCGCGACACCGGGCAGATCTACGTGCCCTTCGTCAACTGGGTGCTGTACGGCTGCGTGGTGTTTGCGGTGGTGGTGTTCGGCAGCAGCAGCGCGCTGGCCAGCGCCTACGGCATCGCCGTCACCATCGACATGACCATCACCACGGTGATGACCTTCTTTGTCATTCGGTACGCGTGGAAGTTGCCCTTGTGGGTGTGCCTGGCTGCCACCGGCAGCTTCTTCGCGGTGGACCTGGTGTTCCTGGGCGCCAATGTGGTGAAGGTGCTGGATGGCGGCTGGTTCCCGTTGCTCATCGGCGCGGCCATGTTCACGTTGATGCTGACCTGGAAAGCCGGGCGCCGGCTGATGGCCCAGCGCATGCGCGACGAATCCATCGCCTTGCCTGACTTTCTGGAGTCGCTGTTCCTGGCGCCGCCGGTGCGCGTGGAGGGCACGGCGGTGTTTCTCAGTGCCGAGTCGGGTGCCACGCCCTTTGCGCTGCTGCACAACCTGAAGCACAACAAGGTGCTGCACCAGCAGAACCTGTTTGTCAGCGTGATGCACCACGAGGTGCCGTGGATCGGTTTCGACCGCCGCTGCGAGGTGGTCGCCCTGGGCCACGATTGCTGGCAGGTGACGCTGCACTTCGGTTTCAAGAACGAACCCGACGTGCCCGAGGCGCTGAAACTGCTGCAAGGCAGCGGCGTGCAGCTCGACGCCATGGACACCAGCTACGTCCTCAGCCGCGACACGGTGGTGCCCACCTTCGGCGGCGGCATGGCGCTGTGGCGCGAAAAGCTGTTTGCAAGCATGCATCGCAATGCCGCCGGTGCAGCCGATTTCCTGCGCCTGCCCACCAACCGCATCGTCGAACTGGGCACCAAGGTCGAGATCTAGCCCGGGTCTCTAACCCGGGCGGAGGCGACCGCTGTCAGGCCGCCAGCAGCGGCGAAAACAGCTTGTCTTGCCGGGTGCGTGGCCGGTAGGCCGCTACGCGGCGGGCGATCTCGGCGATGTGCTCGGGCGTGGTGCCGCAGCAGCCGCCGGCAATGTTCAGGAAGCCGGCCTTGGCAAATTCTTCCAGCAAGCTGCCGGTGACGGCCGGCGTCTCGTCGAAGCCGGTTTCGCTCATCGGGTTGGGCAGGCCTGCATTGGGGTAGCAGCTGATGTAAGTGTCACCCGCCACCTTGGCCAGTTCTTCGATGTAGGGCCGCATCACGGCGGCACCCAGCGCGCAGTTCAGGCCCACGGCCAGCGGCTTGGCGTGGCGCACGCTGTTCCAGAAAGCAGCCACGGTCTGGCCGCTGAGGATGCGCCCGGAAGCGTCGGTGACGGTGCCGCTGATGACCACCGGCAGGCGTTGACCGGTGTCTTCCATCAGTTCATCCAGCGCGAAGATGGCGGCCTTTGCGTTGAGCGTGTCGAAGATGGTTTCCACCAGGAACAGGTCACAGCCGCCTTCCAGCAAGCCCTCGGCCTGTTCACGGTAGGCGGCGCGCAGTTCATCGAAACTGGTGTTGCGCGCACCGGGGTCGTTCACATCGGGGCTGATGCTGGCCGTGCGCGGCGTGGGGCCCAGTGCGCCGGCCACGAATCGGGGTTTGTCGGGCGTGCTGTAGGCATCGGCCGCCTGGCGTGCAATGTGCGCCGCCGCCACGTTCATTTCACGGGCGATGTGCGCCAGACCGTAGTCTTCCTGCGCGATGGACGTGGCGCCAAAGGTGTTGGTTTCGATCAGGTCGGCACCGGCTGCCAGGTACTGGTCGTGGATCTGCCGGATGACGTCGGGCCTTGTCATCACCAGCAGGTCGTTGTTGCCTTTCAGGTCCTTGCCGTGTGCGGCAAAACGCTCGCCCCGGAAGTCGGCTTCACCCAGTTTGTAGCGCTGGATCATGGTGCCCATCGCACCGTCGATGACGGCAATGCGCTGGGCGAGAACCTGCGCCAACGCGCCGCCACGGGTGTAGGCCTGGGGTATTTTCATCATGCCCTGATTGTAGGAAGCCGGCGCCCGCGCTGTGCGCCAGGCTTGCTCAGGCCTTGCTGTTGCTGGTGGCCTCGGTGGCAGAGATCACGGCTGCTGCCGCTGGCGGGAGGCTGGCACGGCCTGCACGGGTTGCGGCGTGACCAGCGACTGCGCAGCCCGCGCCAGTGTTTCCTGGTGGCGGCGGTTGCGCTTGTCGCGCCGCTCCACCCGGCGCTGTTCCTTGCGCCGCAGGTTCAGGTCCAGCAGCAGCAGCGACCACGCCAGCGGCACCAGCACACCCAGCGACAGGCACAGCAGCGAAGAAGGCACTTCGGTTCTGAAAGCCGAACCCACCTGAGCCGCCAGGTTGGTGCCCGACATCAGCAGCTGCTGGCTGGCCAACAGCGTGACGCCCATCAACACCGCGGCGCCCAGGCGCCACAGGGTGCGGCGGTGCGTGGCGCGGGTGGTTTCAGACAGCACCATGAACAGCGAAACGACCATGCCGACCACACCGGTGACGGCAGCGACAGCGACGGCGTCCATCCGCCACTGGACGCCCGGGCGGAAGCCCGCCGCGTTCACCCAGCCGGCAGGCATGGCCACGGCGACCGCAGCCAACAACGCACCGGCGACCAACACATAAGGCCAGCGGAAGCGGCAACCCAACAAAGCCAGCGGCGGCCAGAAAGCCAGCATCGAGCCCAGCCACAGCAGCGGTGCGTCCCGCAGCCGGTACCCAATCGGAAAAGGCAGCGCCTCGGCCGACAACGCCAGCACCACGGCCGTGGTGAAACCGGTCCCCAGCACCGCCGCGCTGATGAGCGAAGCTTTCCAGTTCTCACGCAATGTGGGGGTGAGTTGCGCCTGCCGCAGCCAGCCCTGTGTGATGCTGGCCGTGAGCAATGCCACGATGGCGGCCAGAAGCCACATCAACAGCGATGAGTCGGCGGCGGCAGAAACTGCAGAGGCATTCATGCGGGAGTGCGATCGGATCGGGTCACAAACCCAATGATCGCACCGCGCGACCCGTCCGGTGGACTCCCAGTACCCCATCACCGGGGGGTGATGGGTGCTTCAAGACGCCTTTGGTGTGGTTTTTGGCAACAAGGGCCCTTGGGCACCCCGCGGCCAGCGGCTGGCTGTATGAAAAGCCAGCGCTACTGCTGTCCTTTCCCTTGCGCTTCCGCCAACGCGCTCGCTAGCGCTGAAAGCCAATGCCGCGCCGCTTGCGCACGTCGGGTTTGACCTTGTGTTCGTCCTCAAGCTGGCACAGAAATTCGTCGGGCTCCAGCGTCTGCGCCAGGATCTCGGACTGGCGCTGCACGGCCGCGAAATCGCCTGGCACCAGCTGGTCCAGCGCCAGCAGGCGGGTGCGCTGCTCATCGGTCAGGCGGCTGGCCTGGCCGCCCAGCGCTTCGGCCGCGAACATGCGCAGACGCTGTTCGGCCGTGAGCGACGAGAACTTCACCTTGAAGGTGAAGCGGCGCAGCGCCGCCTCGTCGAGTTCTTCAAACAGGTTGGTGGTGCAGATGAACACGCCGGCAAAGCGTTCCATGCCCTGCAGCATTTCGTTGACTTCGGTGATCTCGTAGTTGCGCTCGGCCAGGCGGCGGCTGCGCAGGAAGCTGTCGGCTTCGTCCAGCAGCAGCACGGCGCCTTCGGTGGTGGCCTCCTCGAACATCTTGGCCATGTTCTGTTCGGTTTCGCCCACGTACTTGCTGGCGATGTCGCTGGTCTGGCGCACCATCAGCGGCCGGCCCAGCGCACGCGCGATGTGTTCGGCCAGTGCCGTCTTGCCGGTGCCCGGTGCACCGTGAAAGCACAGCGTGCCGTGGCCGCGGCGGTTCAGTGCCTCGACGATGCGCGGCACCTCGAAGCGCGACTCCGCGTTCAGCAGCGACAGGTCGTATTCCGTCACCACCGGCCGCGCGCCCTTTTCGCGCGAGTTGCTGCCGCCAGCGCCTTGTCGGCGTTGGCCAGCTGGCGTTCGATCAGCATTTCGAACGGCGTGGCGGTTGCGGCATCAGCGGTGGTGTCGGGCTGCACCACTTCAGCGGCGGCAGGCAACGGCAGTTCAGCCACGGGCTGGGCCAGTTTTGCAAAACGCACAGCCGTGCGAATTTGCGCCGGCGTCAGGCCCTTGCGTTCGGCCAGCTTGGCGGCAAAGCCCGGGCTCACGGGCACACCGGCCAAAGCGCGCTGCACCAGGCCTTCGCGCGCGCCAGGCGGCGGGCTCTTCAGCAGCAGGTGGTACTGGAAGCGGCGGCGGAACGCCGGATCGATCTGCTCGATGCGGTTGGTCACCCAGATCACCGGCACCGGGTTGGTTTCCAGGATCTGGTTCACCCAGGCCTTGCCGCTGACGCTGGAACTGGACGGCGCGTCGGCGCTGTCCATGCGCGCAATCAGCGTCGCCGCTTCACTGCTGATGGGCGGGAACACGTCTTCCACTTCGTCGAACAACAGCGCCACCTGCGGGCTGCCCTTCAGGAATACCTGGCTGATCTGCAGACTGCGGTAACGGTCGCGGCCCGACAGGCTGTTGCCGTCGCGGTCGGCGTATTCCACTTCGTACAGCTGCAGGCCGGCGGCGGCGGCGCAAACCTTCGCCAGCTCGGTCTTGCCGGTGCCGGGCGGGCCATACAGCAGCACGTTGACGCCAGGCTCCTTGCGCTGGTTGGCGTTTTTCAGCAGCGCGGTGAGCACGTCCACATCTGACTGCACGAAGCTGAAGTCCGAGACCTGCAATTCGCTCTTGGCCACCGGGCGCGTGAACACCGCCATCAGCTCGCCGGCTGCGCGGTACTCGCGCATCAACACCGGCGGCAGTTGCTCGCTGACCTTCATCAGGTCGGCCAGGTCGGTGATGTTCTGCTCGGAGATCAGGTTCTCCACCATGCCAATGCGTTCCAGCCGTGAGCCGGCACGCAGCGCTTCAGCCACGTCCACGGCCTCGACGCCGGCCACCGCGGCCAGTGCGGCGTAGGCTTCCTGTGCGTTGCTGACCTTGAATTCGACCAGCAAGCCGCGCAGATCGCGCTGGTAGCGCGCCAACGTGCCGTACAGCAGCAGCGCCCGCTCCGCAGGATTCAACTGCAAAAGGCCGGCCAGCGCGTCGATGTTCTTTTCGATCAGCGTCGACTCTTTTTTCAGCCGCCGCGCCAGCCAGTCACAGGTGGCACCCAGCACCGTCAGCAGGTCCTTGGGTGAATCCTTGATGTATTCGTCGATGTAGAAGAAGAGCGTGGCTTCTTCATAGGGGCCGCGCCAGACGCCATAACGTTCGATGAACGCACCGTCAGCCAGCAGCTCGTGGCCTTTCCAGTGGCTGTTGCCCTTGCAGCGCAGCTTCAAGTAGCTGCGCAGCCGCGCCAGCACCGGCGCGGGCCACACCAGGTGGCGCCCCACCAGCGACAGCAGGCTGTTCCAGTCGCGCCGCAGGTTGAAGCGGCCTGCCTGGCGCAGCGTGAGCGTGAGCACGAAGTGCGAGCACAACACGTCCATGACCGGCGCTTCCGTCATGCCGGGGGACAGCATGTGGCGGGCGTCGGTGGCAGCGCGCGTCAGGGGGGCTCGGGTCATCTTGCTAAGCCTCGTGGATGGGTGGAAGGTGCGGCGGTACCGGACCATCTTCACCCAGCCGCGGGCTGCGGGCAAGCCCCCGGGGGATGGGGAAAGAAGGCCTAGTGCAACACCACCGGCTGCTGCGCCAACACCGTGTAGCAGGCGATGTAGTCTTCCAGGGCTTCGGGGTCTTGCCCTTGGTCGACCAGGGCCTTAACGCCACGCTGGAAACTTTCGGCGACAGCGCCCTGCAAATAAATCTCCTTGCGGGCGTGCTTGTCCACGATTTCGAAACCGCCTGCTTCGGCAGCGAGGGGGGCGGTTTCTCGGTCGGCGTCGCTGTGGTCCGCCGGCGCGGCGCCGAATTGCATGACGGCAAAGCTCTCTGAGTTATAGATCAGGTGCATGGGATGTCCTCCTGGTGCAGCAGGTGAGGGCCCCCGGCCCGCTTTCAAGCCAGCGGCCACCCCCGGCTTGCGGGGCTGGTGCGGCCCGCCCGGCTGAATCGGTGGTTCAGGGCATGCTCAGCTGGCGCAGCTCGAATTCCTGCCCTTCGCCGGTGGCGGCCACCATCAGCTGCACCTTCACCGGCAGGTGGTGGCGCGCCGGGTCGAGCCACACGCTGGCCCGCGTGTCGTAGGGGCGGCGGGGTTCGCGCGTCAGGTGCACCAGGCCGGTCAAGGTGCCTGCAGGGGCGGCCAGTTCGCCACGGCCCACTACCGTGAACACCCAGGGCTCGGGTGCGCCGCGGGTGCCCACCACCACCAGCGTGACCTGCGCACCGGGCAGTGCCAACTGCGGGTTGGCCTGCAGCACGGCGCCCAGTTGCAGCATCCAGCTGCTGCGGTCCTGCATGCCCGGCACGATGGGGAATTCCAGCGGCACGGCGCTGAAGCTGACCTTGCCCTGCTCACGCTGGAAGTTGGTGGCACGCACCTCGCGGCTGCGCCGCGTTTCGGCGTAGCGCTCGGGCGCCAGGCCGGTGCTGTCCAGCCGGCCGCTGCTGTTCCAGCCGGCCACCGAGATGCCAAAGGCTTGCGCCTGCAGCGTCAGCGTATAGCGGGCGCTGCCGGGCTCTGGGCGCCACAGCAACTGCGCCTGCCCAGAGGCCAAGCCGCGCTTCAGGTCGAAGGTCAGCGTCGCGGGTGGGGCGGGTTCGGTTCGGTACACCGGCACGGGGGCAGTGTCGGCTGCTGCGGTTTCTGGCGCGGCTGGCGCCGCCACCGCGCTGTCTGCAGGGGCGGCCGCCGCATCCACAGGTGGTGCCGGTGCGGCCACTTGAGGCGATGGCGTTGCTTCGTTGTTCAACGCCGGCGTGATGGCGTCGCTGGCGGGGTTGGACAACACAGGGCCAGCTTCAACGGCGGCGCGGGGCGGCGGTTGCAGCGGTGTGGCAGGGCGTGCTTCGGGTGCTGCAGCAGGGTCCTGCAACCGTGGTGGGGGCGTCGGCACGGGCTGGGCGTGCTCGGCGCCGGCCACCGGTGGCACGGGCGCTGCGCGGGTGGGCCAATGAATCTGCCGCACCACCAGCGGCCGGTTCGCGGCCGGCTCGTCGTTCATGTCGCTGGGTTTGCTGCCCGTCGGCCCGGTCAGGGCGCCGAGCAGCAGCCCGTGCAGCGCCACAGCCACCAGCGCGGCGGGCAGCAGCAGGCGGCCCGGCGGCCGCGGCCGTGCCGCAAGCGGTGCGGGGTGGGTGGCGTCAGGTACGGATGCGGGTGCGGTCACCTCACAATAGTGCCACTGCACAAGCTTTTGCGCCCAAGCGGCCGGCAGGCCGGCCGCGGTCGTGCCAGCAGCCTTCAAACGCACCCCAGCCACACGATGAAACTTGCCACCCTCAAAGACGGCTCTCGCGACGGCCAACTCGCCGTGGTCTCGCGCGACATGGCCACGGCGCATTTCGCCACCGGCATCGCCACCACTCTGCAGCAGGTGCTGGACGACTGGAACTTCCGTTCGCCGCCGCTGGAAGACCTGTACGCCACGCTCAATGGCGGCAAGGCGCGCCACGCCTTTGCCTTTGACCCGCGGCAGTGCATGGCGCCGCTGCCCCGTGCATTCCAGTGGGCCGACGGCTCGGCCTACCTGAACCACGTGGAACTGGTGCGCAAGGCGCGCAACGCCGAGATGCCCGCCACCTTCTACGAAGACCCGCTGATGTACCAGGGCGGCAGCGACGACTTCATCGGCCCCTGCGACGACGCAGTCTTCGGCAGCACCGACTGGGGCATCGACTTCGAGTCCGAGGTGGCCGTGATCACTGGTGACGTGCCCATGGGCGCCAGCCCGGAAGCGGCGTTGGATGGCGTGCGCCTGTTGATGCTGGTGAACGACTGGAGCCTGCGCAACCTGATACCGGCCGAACTGGCCAAGGGCTTCGGCTTCCTGCAAGGCAAGCCGGCGACGGCCTTCGGCCCGGTGGCAGTGACGCCCGATGAACTGGGCGCTGCCTGGAAGGGGGGCCGCGTGCACCTGAACGTGGAAAACCGCTGGAACGGCCGCCGGGTGGGCCTGTGCAACGCCGGGCCCGAGATGCTGTTCCACTTCGGCCAGCTGGTGGCCCATGTGGCCAAGACGCGCAACGTGCGCGCCGGCAGCGTGGTGGGCAGCGGCACCATCAGCAACAAGGATTGGGCCTGCGGGGTGTCGTGCATTGCTGAATCGCGCGCCATCGAAACCATCCAGGGCGGCGGGCCCAGGACGGCCTTCATGCAGTTCGGCGACACCATCCGCATCGAGATGTTGGACGACAGCGGCCACAGTGTGTTTGGCGCCATCGAGCAGCGCGTGCGGTCGCTGCATGCGGCCGCTGCGGCAGGTGGGGGCGCCGAACCCGCGCCGCCCGCCGAAGCCCCGGCCGGCTGAGCACGCCGCGGCGGCCCGTTGATGAAAGACGTCCCATCGTGGCTGAAGCACGGCACCGTCTGGATGCTGCTGGGCGTGGGCCTTTTTCTTGGCGTGCAGGCCTGGCAGGCCGAAAGGAATGCCACGCGCTTTGTGGTGGCTGGTGGGCAGTTGGAGATCAAGCGTTCGGGCGACGGGCACTACCACTGGCCCGGTGAGCTGGCCGGGCCGGGCGGCCGGCGGGCGGTGGAATTCCTGGTCGACACCGGCGCCACTGGCACGGCCATACCGCTGGACCTGGCCCGCGCGCTGCGCATGCCGCAGGTGGGCACCGTGCAGTCCAACACCGCCGGTGGCGTGGTGGAAGGCCAGATCGTGCTGGCCGACTTGGTGCTGGAAGGCGGCGTCAGCGCCCAGCGCCTGCGCCTGACCGCACTGCCCGACCTGAGTGCCCCGCTGCTGGGCATGGACGTGCTGGGCCGGCTGCGCTGGGAACAGGGGCAGGGCGTGATGAAGATCCGGCTGCCGGCAGCCACGCCCTGATCGGCCGCTTTCGGGGCTCCGCAGCGGCCCCACAGCAGGGCCGCATCCGCTGGTGGCGCACAATGGGTTGCAGGTCCTGAGGGCAGGTGCACCATGAACGCTCGCCGGGTCACCCCCCCCAGTGCCGCAGCAATTTCCAAGGAGACCCCCAATGACTGGTGCAACCGATCTGGCGCGCATGGTGCCGGGCTTTGACTTTCTGCAAGGCCTGCTGAAAAACGCGGGTGCGGGCCTGCCCAATCTGGGCCAGTGGGTGGCGCCGACGCTGAACCCCGAAGAGCTGGAAAAACGCATCCAGGAACTGAAGACGGTGCAGTTCTGGCTGGAACAGAACGCCAAGCTGCTGGCCACCACCATCCAGGCCATGGAGGTGCAGCGCATGACGCTGTCCACACTGCAGACCATGAACCTGCCCTTGGCCGACATCAGCAATGCGCTGAGGCTCAAGCCCGCGGCGGTCAGCAGCGAGCCTGCCGCGGCCCCCGCGGCCGCCAGGTCGCGCACCAAGGCCGCCGCTGCTGCCGCCGCACCGGCAGCGGTGGACCCGATGCAGTGGTGGGGCGCGCTGACGCAGCAGTTCACCGAACTGGCCGCCAAGGCCGTGAAGGACTCGGCCGCCGACGCCACCAAGAACCTGGCCGGCGCGGTGGTGAAACAGTCGATCGACACCGCCGGTGACGTGTTCAAGAAGGCGGCGCAGGCAGCCACTGGTGTGGCCAAGGTGGCAGCCAGCGGCGCCGCTGCCGCGGCCAGCAGCCGGCGCTCGGCCGCCAAGGCGCCCGCGCGC
>JAYSXE010000151.1:0-20277 GCA_043717565.1 Burkholderiales bacterium
ACACCCCGGAAAGGTGGCAGAGTGGTCGAATGCACCGGATTCGAAATCCGGCGTACGGGTTCTCCCGTACCGAGGGTTCGAATCCCTCCCTTTCCGCCAGCGCCGCCTGCTCTGCCGCCGCTGCACAATGCGCCCTCCATGACCCGCGCCGTACCCCCCGTACTTGCCTGCTGCCTTGCGGCTGCCCTGCTGGCTGGTTGTGCCACCCGCGCCGTCGACATCAAGCCGCTGTCGGCCAACCCGGCTGACTTCGCACTGTGGAACTGCGACCGCATCCATGACGAGACCGACCGCGTGCAGCAGCAGGCGGCCGAGGTGGCCTATGCGGTGGACGAACGGGCCGGGCAAAACATCATGGCGCTGGGCTTGGGGCTTGCGGTTTTTTGGCCGGCCATCCTGGCTATGCGGCCCGTGGGGCTGGAAGCCGAGGAACTGGCGCGCTACAAGGGCCGCTACGAGGCGCTGCTGACGGCCGCCGAGCAAAAAGGCTGCACCGCGCCCAACCCTGCGCTGACCGCAGCGCAGGCGGCACAACTGCCGCTTTCGGTGGGCGAACGCCTGGTGTACGAGGTGCGTTACCGCGCCCGCGGCCCGCTGACGCTGCAGACCTTGCGTGTGACCGCGTTGCGCCGCACCGAATTTGAATTCCAGGGCGAGGCTTCCGCCGCGGCTGCACCGCAAGGTGCAGCGGGCAAAGGGCCCGCGCCGACGGCGGGGCCCTCGGTCAGCAACGCCGAGGAGGGTACCTGGCTGCAAGACCGCGCCGGCAACATCGTGCAGGCGCCGGCGGGTGCCATGCTGTGGCCGCATCTTCTGCGCACCGACATGAGCCTGGGCCAGGTGACGGCAGGCGACATCGTGCAGGTGGGCGACCCGTTCTCAAGGGCGCGCATGCGCGGGCAGGTGGTGGCCGTGGGCCCGCAGATCGTGGCCGGCCGGCGTTTTGACGTGGCCGTGGTGGAACTGTTTGGTGACGCCCCGGGCGCCGAGGCTTACACCCGTGTCGAGGGTGCCCTGGTGATCGACCGTACCAGTGGTGTGCTGCTGCGCATGGACTTGCGCAGCGCCAATCCGGTGTTCCAGGTGCAGCGTCGTTTGCTGCGCGTCGAGCCCCCGTCCTGAGCGCGGCTGCAACAGTTCTTTACCCCGCAGGCACAGGGCTGCGACGTGTGCCGCGCAAGATGACGGCCATCAACAACTCCAGCCCCGAGGATCGCCGAACATGAACACCTTCACCCTGAAGACCTTCAACACAAAGCCCTGGCGCCTGACACTTTCCGTGACCCTGCTGGCACTGGCCGCAGGTTTCTCGCACGTCGCTCTGGCAGCCCCTTTCGGCGGCCCTGGCGCACACGGCGAACACGGTGCTTTTGGCGAACACGGCGGCCACGGCATGGGCGGCGCGCCGCGCTTCATGCACCGCATGCTGGACGAGGTGAAGGCCACGCCCGAACAGCGCCTTCAGATCAAGCAGATCACCGATGCCGCGCACACCGACCTGCAGGCTCTGCGCGACGCCGGCCGCAAGCTGCGTGAACAAAACCGGGCGCTGTTTTTGCAACCCACGGTGGACAGGCGCGCGGCCGAGGTGCTGCGCCAGCAGTCGCAGGCGCACCACGACCAGGTCAGCAAACGCATGCTGCAAATGAAGCTGGAGATCAGCCGCGTGCTGACGCCCGAGCAGCGCGCGCAGATGGGCGAACGCATGAAGCGGCGCGAAGACATGATGCAGCGCCACCGCCTCGAGCGTGACGGCCTGGAAAAGCCGCGCACCTGAGCCTGCATTGCATCACCAGGCCCGCTGCCGATGCCCCGCTTGCTGCTGATCGATGACGACCACCGCCTGGCCGACATGGTCAGCGGTTACCTGGAACGGCATGGCCTGGAAATGGAGACGGCCGGCTCGTTGCAGGCCGGCCGCGACCGCCTGGCCCTTGGCGGCTTCGACGCGCTGGTGCTGGACCTGATGCTGCCCGACGGCGACGGGCTGGACTTCACGCGTGAACTTCGCAGCCAGCCGCGCACACGCCGCCTGCCGCTGTTGATGCTGACCGCGCGCGGCGAGCCCACCGACCGCGTGGTGGGCCTGGAAATGGGCGCCGACGACTACCTTCCCAAGCCCTTTGAGCCGCGCGAGCTGTTGGCGCGTGTGAAGGCGCTGCTGCGCCGCGCGGCGCCCGACACCGGTGAAGACGGCGTGCTGGTCTTCGGCCGCCTGGAAGTGGACCTGGGGGCCCGCCAGGCGCGGCTGGGGGGCCAGCCCTGCGACCTGACCAGCCACCAGTTTGACCTGCTGGCGGTGCTGGCACGCAGCCCCGGGCGCGTTCTCAGCCGCGACCAGATCATGGACGCGCTGAAAGGCCACCCGCTGGAGGCCTTTGACCGCAGCATCGACGTGCACATCTCGCGCATCCGCGCCGTCATCGAAGACGACGCCAAGAACCCCAAGCGCGTGATGACGGTGCGGGGCGCCGGTTATGTGTTCGCGAAGAAGCAAGACGCCGACTGACACTGCCTTGCAAGCCGGCCCGAAGCTATTGCCAGCCACCACGGTGTGCCCGGAAGAAAACCGGCCAGCGGCGGCGCCGCCCCGACAGGCCGCTCGCCCATGAAGCAGCTGTACCTGCGCATCTACCTCACGGTGCTGTCCGCGCTGGCGCTGTTTGCGCTGGCGTCGGGCTGGCTGGTGCAACGGCACATGGACGAAACCCGCGAGCGTGCCGAAGGCGTGCTTCGCGAGCGCAGCGCGGCCTGGGGTGAACTGCTGCAGCGTTCGCTGCCCGAGGCCTCGTCGCCACCGGCAGAACAGGCCGCTGCGCTGCGCGACTGGTCGCAGCGGCTGCGCCTGCCCATGGCACTGGACGACGCGCAAGGGCGACGGCTGGTGTCGTCCGACTCCTTTGTTCGCCGTGGCATCGACGGCCCCGACCTCAGCGCGCGCGCGCAGGCCATCGTGTTTGCCGATGGCCGCACGCTGTGGGTTTCGCGGCCTGGCGCCGGTCGCATGGGCCCCGGTGGCGGTGCAATGAGCGAGCCTGCAGCGGGCGCGCGCAGCATGCCCACGCTGCGCCCCTGGTGGGCGCTGTGGCCGCCCCAGGCGCCGGGCCGCGGGCCCGAAGGGCTGGGCCTGGTGGTGTTGCTGGTGGTGCTGTTCCTGGCCGTGGCCGCCGGCGCCTGGCCCGTGGTGCGCCGGTTGACGCGCCGGCTGGAAGCCCTGAAGCAGGGTGTCGAGGCCTTTGGCAGCGGTGACCTGCAGCGGCGCGTGGCTGAAGAAGGGGCCGACGAGCTGGGCGCGCTGGCGGCCAGCTTCAACCGCACGGCTGCGCGCATCCAGGCTTTGGTGCAGTCGCACCAAAGCCTGTTGGCCAACGCCAGCCATGAACTGCGGTCGCCGCTGGCGCGGCTGAAGATGGCGGTGTCGCTGCTCGAAGAAACGCCCACCGAGGGTGCTGGCATGACCGAGGCGGCCCGCCGTGCACTCGGCCGCGAGATCCACACCAACATTGCCGAGCTCGATGCGCTGGTGGACGAGGTGCTGCTGGCCAGTCGCCTGGACGGCGCCGAAGACCTGGGCCGGCGTGAACGGGTGGACCTGGCGGCGCTGGCCGCAGAAGAGGGCGCCAAGGTGGGCGCGGCTCTGGACAGCCCGCCCACTTTGCCGGTGCAGGGCGTGGAGCGCCTGCTGCGGCGTGCCGTGCGCAACCTGCTGGAAAACGCCCGCCGCTACGGCAGTGACAACCCCATTGAAGTGGTGCTGCAATCGCGTGCCGGACAGTGCGAATTGCACGTGTGCGACCGCGGCCCCGGCGTGCCCGAGGCCTACCGCGAACGCATCTTCGAAGCCTTCTTCCGCCTGCCCGGACACGCCGAGCGCGAAGGGGGTGTGGGCCTGGGCCTGGCGCTGGTGCGGCAGATCGCGCGTCGGCACGAAGGCACGGTGCGCTGTGAACCGCGTGAAGGCGGTGGCAGCTGCTTTGTGCTGGCCCTGCCGGCCGCCTGAAAAGCGGCACCTGCCGCTTTGCCGCCGCGCTGCTCAGCCCGCGGGTGCACCGGGACCGGGCAGCAGTCGGTCTTCGCGTTCCAGCACCCAGCCCATCAGCGCGGCCAGCGTGCCGGCTGCCAGCACCAGGGCCACCGTGCTGGCCATCCAGAAGCCAGGCGCGCCCAGCATCGCCGCGGGCGTCTTGCCGGTGAGGTTGAAGGCCAGCACATAGCCGCCGCCCAGCCCCACGCCCCACAACGCCAACACGTACACCAGCGTCGGCACGGTGACGATCTTGTGCGCGCGCAGCACGAAAGCGGCGATGATCTGCACGGCGTCGGCCACATGAAACACCGCCAGCCAGGTGACCAGCGGCAACGCCGCGGCCACCACGGCGGCGTCGCTCGTGTAGAGGCCCAGCACCGGTTCCCGCCCCAGGAACACGGCCGTGCCCATCAGCGCAGCCAGCCCGGCCCCCAGGGCCAGGCCGTGCCAGCCCAGCCGCCGCGCGTCCAGGCCGTCCTGCGCGCCAATGCGCTGCGCCACCAGCGTGCTGGTGGCGCTGCCCACGGCCAGCGGCAGCATGAACAGCACCGACACCAGGTTGGCCACCAGCTGGTGTGCGGCCACCGGTGTGGTGCCCATGCGGGCGATGAAGATGGCCATGAAGGCGAAGCCGGTCACCTCCACCAGGATGGAAGCGCCCATCGGAAGCCCCAGCTTGATGTGGTGGCGCAGGGCCACCATGTCGGGCCTGTCGATGCCCCGCCCGGTGATGTTGAAGGGCTTGTAGAAGGGGTCGCGCCGAACCACCAGCCAGGCGCCCAGCACCTGCGCCCACATGGCCAGGCAGGTGGACAGCGCACAGCCCAGCACACCCAGGGCCGGCAGGCCCAGCGCCGGCACGCCGAACACCAGCGCGGTGGACAGCGGCACCTTCAGCGCCAGCCCCGACATCTGCAGCGCCATCACGGCCTTGGGTCGCGACACGGCGTTGTTGAAGCCGCGGTACACCGCAAACAGCAGCGAGCCCGGCACCGCGAAGGCCAGCACCAGCAGATAGCCGCGCACCTTGGCTTCCACCTCAGGGCTGACCTGGGCCAGCGCCAGAAACGGCGCCGGAAACACCAGCACCAGCGTGCCCAGCACGGCCAAACCCGCGGCCACCCACAGCGCCTGGTGCACCTGGCGGCCGGCTTCGGCCAGCTTGCCGGCGCCGTAGAGCTGGCCCACGATGGGCGACAGGGCCATCACGATGCCCATCAAGCCGATGAAGATGGTGATGTACACCGCAGAACCGACGGCCAGCGCGGCCAGGTCTGTGGCGCCCGCGCGGGCCACCAGCAGCGTGTCGACGGTGGCGAAGGCCAGCACCGACAGCTGGCCCACCAGCACCGGCCAGGCCAGTGCTGCAATGCGCCAGGCGCTGGCGGGCAGCGAGTCCTGTCGGGTCAAGCCAGCACCGGGCCCTGCTGGCCCGGGGTGCCGGCGGCCAGCCGTTCGCTGGGTGCGCTGCCAGCCGCGGGCCGGGCCCTTTCGGCGTAGCGGTTGAAACGCCAGGCCGTGCCCTGCTGCGTGATGCGCCGCCACACGGCGCGCTTGTCGCCCGGGCTCAGGCCGGTCCAGTGCTGAACCTCTTCAAACGTGCGGCCACAACCTTTGCATTCAGCGTCGCCCTGGCTGGTGGAGCAGATGGCGATGCACGGCGCGTCCGGCGTGGTGTCGTACCAGGCCAGCCATGCGGCGCGCGGTTTGGCCGGCATCGTCAGTTCGTCGCACAGGTTCTGGCGGTAGTACACCATCAGCGCGTACACCTCGGCCAGTGCACGCACTTCGGCGCACGCTGCCACGCCGTCGGGCGAAGGCGACTTTTCGCGCCACCAGTTGATGGCGGCTTCAATATCGGTGATGTGGATGCCGGCCATGGGGCCCGCGCGAACGCGGTTTCAGCCGCGCCAGCGCGGCGCGGGGGGTCGAAGTGTAGCCATCCGGGCCGCATCGCGCTGCGTGGTGCGGCAGCAGCCTTGCGTGCCGGGCAGGCCGGCGTCATCAGGCCGGTGGATAGCCCGCCTGTTTCAGCGTCTCGGTCAGCGCTTCAGCCGGCAATTGCGTCTGCACGCGCACCCGGTGCTGGGCCAGGTCGGTGGTGACTTCGGCCTTCGGATCTGAACGGTGCACGGCCTCGGTGATGGCGCGCACGCAGTGGCCGCAGGACATGTTGGGAATGTGCAGTTCGATCATCGTGGCACCTCAAGTACTTTGTGAACGGGCCCCTTGCAGTTGGGGCCTGAACCGGTGTGTGCAAGCGCAGCCCGCGCCCGCGCGCCCAAAAAAGTGCCAGCTGACGTTCACATGCCGGCGTAGTTGGGCCCGCCGCCGCCTTCGGGCGTGACCCACACGATGTTCTGCGTCGGGTCCTTGATGTCGCAGGTCTTGCAGTGCACGCAGTTCTGCGCGTTGATCTGCAGCCGCTGTTCGCCGGCGCCGTCGGCCACAAATTCGTAGACACCGGCGGGGCAGTACCGGCTCTCGGGCCCGGCGTAGAGCGCCAGGTTGATGGCCACCGGCACGCTGTTGTCCTTCAGCGTCAGGTGCGCCGGCTGGTTTTCTTCGTGGTTGGTGTTGCTGACAAACACCGAGCTCAGGCGGTCGAACGTGAGCTTGCCGTCGGGCTTGGGGTAGTGGATGGGTTCGCACTGGGACGCGGCATGCATGCGGCCGTGGTCGGGGGCGTGCCGGTGCACGGTCCAGGGCGGGCTCTTGATGCCCAGCTTGGGCAGCAGCCACTGCTCCACGCCCGTCATCAGCGTGCCCACCGTGTTGCCCTGCTTGAACCACTGCTTGAAGTTGCGCGTCTGGTTCAGCTCGTCAAACAGCCAGCTCTTCTCGAAGGCCTGCGGGTAGGCGGCCAGTTCGTCGTGGCTGCGGCCGCCCTTCAGCGCTTCTGCAGCGGCCTCGGCCACCAGCATGCCTGTCTTGATGGCGGCGTGGCTGCCCTTGATGCGCGCGGCGTTCAAGGTGCCGGCGTCGCAGCCCACCAGCGCGCCACCCTGGAACACCAGCTTGGGCAGGCTCAGCAGGCCGCCGGCGGTGATGGCGCGGGCCCCGTAGCTCACCCGTTTGCCGCCCTCGATGTGTGCGCGGATGGCGGGGTGCGTCTTCCAGCGCTGCATTTCCTCGAACGGGCTGATCCAGGGGTTCTGGTAGTCCAGCCCGGTGACAAAACCCAGCGTCACCAGGTTGCCCTGCAGGTGGTACAGGAAGCCGCCGCCGTAGGTTTGCTCGTTCATCGGCCAGCCGGCGGTGTGCACCACCAAGCCCGGCTTGGCCTTGTCGGCCGGCACTTCCCACAGTTCCTTCACGCCCAGCGCATAGCTCTGCGGGTCGCGGCCTTCGTCCAGGTGGTAGCGCGCAATCAGCTGCTTGCCCAGGTGGCCGCGCGAGCCTTCGGCAAAGATGGTGTACTTGCCCCGCAGTTCCATGCCGAGCTGGAAGCCGTCGTGCGGCTGGCCGTCTTTGCCCACGCCCAGGTTGCCGGTGGCCACGCCCACCACGGCCCCCTGTTCACCGTACAGCACCTCGGCCGCCGCAAAGCCGGGGAAGATTTCCACGCCCAGCGCTTCAGCCTGTTCGGCCAGCCATTTGCTGAACGCGCCCAGGCTGATGACGTAGTTGCCGTGGTTGTGCAGGCAGCCGGGAATCAGCCATTGGGGCGTGCTCTGCGCGCCTTTTTCGTTCAGGAACAAAACCTCGTCGCCGGTGACGGGCTGCAGCAAAGGCGCGCCGCGCTCTTTCCAGTCGGGGAACAATTCGTTGATGGCGCGGGGGTCCATTACCGCGCCAGACAGGATGTGCGCGCCGGGCTCGGAGCCCTTTTCCAGCACCACCACCGACAGCTCGGCGTTGATCTGTTTCAGCCGGATGGCGGTGGCCAGACCGGCAGGCCCCGCACCCACGACGACGACGTCGTAGTCCATCGCTTCGCGGGGGCCGTGCGCGGCCAGGATTTCGGCTGGGGTCATCAAGTTTCTCCGCTGGCGTGTCAACCCAGCATTCTGCAGTGGCGTGGAATGCCGATTTTAGGTGGGCGGCTCTGTTCTGTCGGCTGTCGGGTTGATGGGCCGAAGCCGGGGCGGGGCAGGGCGGAAGTGGCCCCCGCGAAGCGCAGGCTGAAACGGGCGGCATTGGCGTGGTCAGGGCTTTGCGCCCCGGCAGCATCAGCGCCGAACCAGGGCCACCGTGGCCAGCCCCACCAGCGTCATGCCCAGCGAACCCAGCACGTGGCCACCCACGGTGGCCAGGGCCCAGGCGGTGCGCCCCTGCTGCAGGGCGTGCACCACCTCGGCAGAAAAGGTGGAAAAGGTGGTCAGGCCGCCCAGAAAGCCGGTCACCACGAACAGGCGCCACTCCGGTGGCAATTGCGGTGCTTGTGCAAAGAAGGCCATGGCCACGCCAACCAGGTAGCCACCCACCAGGTTGGCCGCCAGCGTGCCCGGCGGCAAGGCCGGGAACAGGTGGTTCAGGCCCGAACCCAAGGCCCAGCGCAGCAGCGCACCCAGGGCGGCGCCCAGCGCCACGGCAAGTGCGGCAGTCAACATGGACCGATTATCGCCAGCACCGCATTGCAGGGTCTGCCCGGTGGTCACACGGCCCGAAGTGGGCCGCTTGGTTACCATCCCCACTGCAGCGAGCGCGGTGCAACGGATCAACAAGACAGGCAAGGAGTTCAGGCCATGGCCATGGATGTGGTGGACTACGAAATCAAGGGCGCCGAAATGCAGTTCGTCGAGGTTGAACTCGACCCTGGTGAAGCCGCCGTTGGCGAAGCGGGCAGCCTGTTTTTCATGGACGCCGGCATCACCATGGACACGGTGTTCGGTGACGGCCGGGCTGACGCCGGTGGTGGCCTCTTCGGCAAGCTGCTGGGTGCGGGCAAGCGGCTGGTGACGGGCGAATCGCTGTTCACCACCGTCTACACCAACGCTTCGCGGGCC
Organism: Burkholderiales bacterium; assembly: GCA_043717565.1. Taxonomy (GTDB): domain Bacteria; phylum Pseudomonadota; class Gammaproteobacteria; order Burkholderiales; family Burkholderiaceae_C; genus Rubrivivax. The sequence goes on from JAYSXE010000151.1 coordinate 8,977, forward strand.
AAGCAGCGCGTGGCCTTTGCAGCGCCTTACCCCGGCAAGATCCTGGCCATGGACCTGAGCAAGATGGGCGGCATGCTGATCTGCCAGCGCGACGCCTTCCTGTGTGCGGCCCGCGGTGTGTCCTTGGGCATTGCTTTCCAGCGCAAATTGAGCACGGGTTTCTTTGGCGGCGAGGGCTTCATCATGCAGAAGCTGGAAGGCGACGGCCTGGCCTTCGTGCACGCAGGCGGCACCGTGGTCAAGCGTGAACTGCAGGCCGGCCAGACCCTGATGGTGGACACCGGCTGCGTGATGGCCTACAGCCAGACCATCAACTTCGAAGTGCAGTTCGTAGGCAAGATCAAGACCGCGCTGTTTGGCGGTGAAGGGCTCTTCTTTGCCAAGATTACCGGGCCGGGCACCGTGTGGCTGCAGAGCCTGCCGTTTTCGCGCCTGGCCTCGCGCGTGTTTGCGGCCGCGCCGCAGACGGGTGGCGGCCGCACCGAGCAGGCTTCGCTGGGCGGCTTGGTGGGTGGCGGACTGCTCGGCGGCATTCTCAACGGCGACGACGAATGAGGCGGCGCCCTTTCATTGCCGCAGCCGCCGCCTTGGCGGCGGGCCCCACGCTGGCGCAAACCGCTGCCGCCAGTCCCGCAGCGGCCGCATCGGCCACCAAGCCCCCGATCTTCGTGCTGAATTCGCTGGACGCCGACGTCAGCGTCATCGACCCGGTGGGCTTTGGCCAGGTCAAGCGCATTCCCACCGGCAAGGAACCGCACCACCTGTACCTGGCGCCTGACGAGAAGACGCTGATCGTGGCCAACGCCGGGAGCAATTCGCTGACCTTCCTGGACCCTGCCACGGCCAAGGTGATGCGCACGGTGACCGGCATCATCGACCCCTACCACCTGCGCTTTTCGCCCGACATGAAGTGGTTCGTCACCGCAGCCAACAGGCTGAACCACGTCGACATCTACCTGTGGGCTGGGGCGCAGGCCGAGCAGCCGCTGAAGCTGGTGAAACGCCTGGCCACGGGCAAGACGCCCAGCCACCTGAACATCGACAGCAAAAGCACCGTGGTGTATGTCAGCGTGCAGGACAGCGACCAGTTGCTGGCCGTCGACCTGGCCACGCAGACCCCGCGCTGGACCATCGCTGTGGGCAAGACGCCGGCCGACCTGTACCTGACCGCCGACGACCGCACGCTGCTGGTGGGCATGACCGGCGACCGTTTTGTCGAGGCCTACGACGTGAGCGGCGCCGCGCCCAAGTTGATCAAGCGCATTGCCACCGGCAACGGCGCGCACGCGTTTCGGGCGCGCGGCGACCGGCGGCACGTGTTTGTCAGCAACCGCGTGGCCAACACCATCAGCCTGATCGACACGCAAACGCTGACGGTGGTCTCAGAACTGCCTGGCCCCGGCGGCCCCGACTGCATGGAGATGATGAGCGACGGCCGCACGCTGCTGCTGACGTCGCGCTGGGCCCGCAAGCTGACCTTCATCGACGTGGACAAGCGGCAGGTGGTCCGGCAGGTGGACGTGGGCCGCTCGCCGCATGGGGTGTGGACGCTGGACCATGCGCCGCGCATCTAGGTTGGGGCTGTGCAGCCGCTTGTGGGCGGCGACGCACGCCACCGCCGCGCCCGCGGCGGTGCGGGCCATGCTGCTGGCCGTGGTTGGTGCTGGCGCCCTGACCATCGGCCATGCAACCGAAGCGGCGCCGCGCTGCGACAAGCCGGTCTACCTGACCTTCGACACCGGCCACATGGGCGTGGCGCCACTGGTGGCGCAGGTGCTGCAGCGGCACGGTGTGAAGGTGACCTTTTTCCTGGCCTCCGAGCGCACGCTGACCGGCGGCACCACCCTGGACGAGCAATGGACCCCGTGGTGGCGCGAACGCGTTGCCGAAGGCCATGCCTTCGGGTCGCACACCTGGGACCACGACGTCTGGCTGGCCGATGTCGGCACGCACGGCGCGGCAGCGCGATTCCGCTTTCGCCCCACGCAGGGGCCGCAATCGGGCAAGGTGCGTGAACTGGACGAAGCCGCCTACTGTGCCGAACTGAAGCGGCCCGCGGCGCACTGGAAGGCCATGACCGGCGCCGCCATGGCCCCCATTTTTCGCGCTCCGGGCGGCAAGACATCGCCCGCACTGCTGGCCGCGGCCAGCCGCTGCGGCTTCAGCCATGTGGGCTGGACCGACGCCGGCTTCCTGGGTGATGAGCTGCCCAGCGACCGCTTCCCCAACGAGCAACTGTTGCAGAAGGCGCTGCGCGACGTTCGCCCGGGTGACATCCTGCTGGCCCATCTGGGCATCTGGTCGCGCAGAGACGCCTGGGCGCCGGCGGTGCTGGAGCCGCTGATCACCGGCCTGAAGTCGCGCGGCCTGTGCTTTGCCACGCTGCGCGACCACCCGCAGTTGGGCGCAGCGGCGCGCAAGGCGCTGTAAGCCTGCAGCTCAATCCCTTGATGGACTTCTTGATCGATGCCTTCGAGCAACTTCACCAGCGCCTCTTTGAAGGTCTGGTGCAGCCCCTGATGTTTCATGCCGGGCTGGGCAACCTGCTGGAAGACGGCTATCAGGCCACCGGCTGGCTGCTGGTGGGGCTGCTGCAGCTGGCGGTGATGCTGACGCTGTTTGCCGCCCTGCAGCGCTGGCGGCCGGTGGAGCCCGTGACCGATCGCGCCGCCGTGCGCGACGACATCGTCTACACGCTGGTACACCGCCTGGGCCTGTTCAGGCTGGGCCTGTTCTTCACGCTCGAGCCGATGTGGGCCGACCTCATCGGGCGGCTGCGGCTGGCTGGGGTTCCGGCATGGAACCTGGATCAGGTGTGGCCGGGCGTCACCGACCTGGCGCTGGTGAGTTTCGTGCTGTACCTGTTGCTGTTCGACTTGGTGGACTACGGCATCCACCGCGCGCAACACAGCTGGAACTGGTGGTGGCAGCTGCATGCGCTGCACCACAGCCAGCGGCAGATGACCATGTGGTCCGACAACCGCAACCACTTGCTGGACGACGTGCTGCGCGACAGCGTGCTGGTGCTGGTGGCGCTGGCCGTGGGCGTGCCGCCGGGGCAGTTCGTGGCCGTGGTGGCCTTGACGCAGCTGCTGGAAAGCCTGTCGCACGCCAACGTTCGCCTGTCTTTCGGGCGCTGGGGCAGCTGGTTGCTGGTCAGCCCGCAGTTCCACCGGCTGCACCACAGCATCGGTGTCGGTCATGAATCGAATGGCGCCGGTTCACTGGGCGGCCACAACTTTGCGGTGTTGTTCCCGGTGTGGGACCGGCTGTTCGGCAGCGCCCGTTTCGACAACCGCTACGACCCCACCGGCATTCGCGACCAGCTGCAGGGGCGTGACTATGGCCGCGGCTTCTGGGCGCAACAGCGCCTGGGGCTTTTGCGCCTGGTGGGACGCGGCTGATGCGGCGCGCCCCTTGCGCAACTGGCGCCCGTTGTCATGGCTGAAGCTTTCTGGCGCGCCTGCCTGAGCTGCTTTCACCCGCGCGCGCTGCTGTGGGGCCTGCTGCCACTGCTGCTCGTCGTGGGTGTGGTGGGTGCCCTGGGCTGGTGGTTCTGGGAACCGGCGCTCGACGCGGTTCGTGACGGCATCGACCAGTACCCACTGTCCCAGCAGGTGCTGCGCTGGATGGACGACCTGGGCGGCCGCCATTTGCGCACGCTGGTGGCGCCCATTGTGGTGGTGGCGCTGTCGATGCCGGTGGTGCTGCTGTTCGTGCTGGTGATGGTGGCGTTGATTGCAGCGCCGGCCCTGGCCCGCCATGTCGGCAAGCGCCGCTGTGCGGGCCTGCAGCTGCAGCGCGGCGCGGGCAAGTGGCGCGTGTGGACCTGGACGCTGCTGTGTGCCTTGGTGGCGCTGGTGGCGCTGGCGCTCAGTGTGCCGTTGTGGCTGGTGCCGCCGCTGGTGCTGCTGCTGCCGCCGCTGATCTGGGGCTGGCTGATCACGCGCGTGCTGGCCTACACGGTATTGGCCGAACACGCCAGCACGGTAGAGCGCCGCCTGCTGCTCCACCGCCACCGCTGGGCACTGTGGAGCATGGGCCTGGTGTGCGGGTGCATCGCCAGCCTGCCTTCGCTGGTGTGGGTGGCGGGCACCCCGGCATTGGTGGTCGCGCCGGTGCTGGCGCCCGTGATGGCCTGGCTGTACACGGCCGTGTTTGTCTTCGCGACCTGCTGGTTCGCGCATTACCTGCTGCCGCGGCTGCAAGTGCAGCGGGCGCAGCCGCCCGTGGCCGGCCGGCAACCCCGCACCGAGCCCACCTGGCAGCCGGCCGACCCACCCCCCAACCCCTGAGCAACGGCCATGAACATCGGTCTCATCATCGTCGGCGACGAAATCCTGTCGGGCAAGCGCGCCGACAAGCACCTGCCAAAGCTGATCGAACTGCTTTCTGCACGCGGCTTGGCCCTGGGCTGGGCGCGCTACGTGGGCGACGACAGGCCGCGCATCACCGCGGCGCTGCACGACGCTTTCGCCAGCGGTGACCTGGTGTTCAGTTGCGGGGGCATTGGCGCCACGCCCGACGACCACACGCGGCAGTGCGCGGCGGCGGCCCTGCAGCGTGAACTGATGCTGCACCCGCAGGCCAGGGCCTTGATCGAAGAGCGTATGCGCGACGTGGCGGCCGAACAGGGCCTGCCTTTTGAACCTGACCGGCCTGACAACGTGCACCGCCTGAACATGGGCATGTTTCCGGCAGGCGCGACCATCATTCCCAACCCGTACAACAAGATCGCCGGTTTCTCGGTGAGCCACGTGCACTTCGTGCCGGGCTTTCCGGTCATGGCCTGGCCGATGATGGAATGGGTGCTGGACCAGCACTACGCGCACCTGTTTGGCGCAGGCCGCAGCGTCGAGCGGTCGGTCATCGTGATGGGGGCGATGGAAGCGTCGCTGACGCCTCTGATGGAACGCATCGAGGCCGCCTTCGAGGGCGTCAAAGTCTTCAGCCTGCCCAGTGTGGACCACCCGCAATGGGGCCGGCACATCGAACTGGGCGTCAAGTCGTCCACCGACCCGGTCGAGGCCTTTGCTGCCTTGCGGGAGGGACTTGAACAGTTTGGTGCGAAGTTGGGCACCGAATCGGTGCGCTCCTGACCGGATGCATGCACTGAATTGGTGCTTTTAATGGGTTGGATCGGCTGGTGGGGGGGCTGCTGATGCGCCAGAAGCGGGCACGCTTTCTGCTAAATTGCCGGGGGTTTGATTGAGTGCCCGACAGCAAGCTCTGCGACCGCGGTCTGTTCACCCCCACCCCACCCCACAAGCCCCCCTGCAGGAGAATTTTGAATGGCGAAAACCGTTGCCGACGTGATGAAGATGGTCAAGGACAACGAAATCAAGTTCGTTGACTTCCGTTTCACCGATACCCGCGGCAAAGAACAACACGTGTCGGTGCCGGTTTCGCACTTCGACGAGGACAAATTCAGCGCCGGCCACGCTTTCGACGGCTCGTCGATCGCCGGCTGGAAGGGCATTGAAGCCTCGGACATGCTGCTGATGCCCGACCCCAACACCGCCAACATCGACCCGTTCTTCGAAGAGCCCACCATCATCCTGACCTGTGATGTGGTGGAACCCGGCGACGGCAAGCCCTACGAGCGCGACCCGCGCAGCCTGGCCAAGCGGGCCGAGGCCTATCTGAAGAGCAGCGGCCTGGGCGACACCGCATTTTTCGGTCCGGAGCCCGAGTTCTTCATCTTCGACCAGGTGCAGTGGAACGTCGACATGCAGGGCTGCTTCGTCAAGGTGGGTTCGGAAGAGGCCCCGTGGAGCAGCGGCGCCAAGTTGGAAGGCGGCAACATGGGCCACCGGCCGGGCGTCAAGGGCGGCTACTTCCCTGTGCCGCCGGTCGACGGCTTCCAGGACATGCGCAGCGAGATGTGCCTGATTCTCGAAAGCGTGGGCATCCCCGTTGAAGTGCACCACCACGAAGTGGCGGGCCAGGGCCAGAACGAGATCGGCACCCGCTTCAGTTCGCTGGTGCAGCGCGCCGATTGGCTGCAACTGCAGAAGTACGTGATCCACAACGTGGCGCACGCCTACGGCAAGACGGCCACCTTCATGCCCAAGCCCATCGTGGGCGACAACGGCAGCGGCATGCACGTGCACCAGTCGGTCTGGAAGGACGGCAAGAACCTGTTCGCCGGCGACGGCTACGCGGGTCTGAGCGACTTCGCGCTGTACTACATTGGCGGCATCATCAAGCACGCCCGCGCGCTGAACGCCATCACCAACCCGGGCACCAACAGCTACAAGCGCCTGGTGCCGGGCTTCGAGGCCCCGGTGAAGCTGGCCTACAGCTCGCGCAACCGCTCGGCTTCGATCCGCATTCCGTACGTGGCCAACCCCAAGGGCCGCCGCATCGAGGCCCGTTTCCCGGACCCCTTGTGCAACCCCTACCTGGGCTTCAGCGCACTGCTGATGGCCGGCCTGGACGGCGTGGAAAACAAGATCCACCCGGGCGAGGCTGCCACCAAGGACCTGTACCACCTGCCGCCAGAAGAAGACGCAAAGATCCCGACCGTGTGTTCCAGCCTCGAGCAGGCGCTGGAATACCTGGACAAGGGACGTGCGTTCCTGACCAAGGGCGGCGTGTTCACCGACAGCTACATCGACGCCTACATCGACCTGAAGATGCAGGAAGTCACGCGTTTTCGCATGACCACGCACCCGCTGGAATTCGAGATGTACTACTCGCTGTGACCCGCGGCGGGCAGCGCCCGCCGTGCAGCTTGCACGGTAAAGGTCGATACCAAGGGAGCAGCCCGCTGGGCGGGCTCCCTTTTTCAATTCTCGAGGCCCATTGGCGGCTTTCACCTTCGACCGAGGGCTGCGCGACAATGCAGGACATGTCTGCTTACACACCACCCGTTGCATCGGCGGTCTGCCGCTCACTCGGTGCCGCCCTGGTTCTGTGCACCTTGGCAGCGGCTGCGCAGGCGCAGGACGGCGCCGGCGCGCTGAAGCCTGTGTACCGCTGCCCCGGCCCGCCGGTGCTGTACACCGACGGCTTGACGGCGCAAGAAGCCAAGGACCAGGGCTGCCGCACCATAGAAGGTGCAGCCATCACCATCGTGCAGTTGCCGCAGCGTGCCCGGGTTTCCGCCGGCAGTGCTTCGGCCGCCGCCACGGTGTCTGGCGCAGGGACCGCCAACCGCCCCAACGACACGCGTGTCGACCCGGCTGCGCAGCGCGCCCGCGACACCGACGCCCGCCGTATCCTGGGTGAAGAACTGAAGCGCGAAGAAGACCGGCTGCTGGTGCTGCTGAAGGACTACAACGGCGGCGAACCCGAGCGCCGCGGTGACGAGCGCAACTTCGCGAAGTACCAGGAACGGGTGACCGACCTGAAGGCCGCCGTGGCGCGCAAGGAAGCTGACATCGCTGCACTGAAGCGCGAACTGTCCAAGCTGCCGCCGTGAAGACCCCGGGCGCAGGCACCGACGAGGCCAGACTCACCCTCTCTGCGTTTGCTGCCTTCGACCAACTGGCCACGATGGTGGCGCTGGTGGACCCTGAAGGCCACTGCCTGATTGCCAATTCGGCGCTGGAAAACACGCTGGGCGTGTCGCGCCGCAGCCTGCAGCGCACCAGCGTCACCGACTGGCTGGCGCACCCGGAACGGCTGCAGGAAACGCTGCGGCTGCTCAGCGGCAACCGCGTGGCCAGCAGCCGCTTCGACGCCCAGTTGTACCGGCCGGCGCACCACCCGGGCGGCGGTGTGGGCGAGCCGCTGGCCGTGCACGTCATCGTCAGCCAGACCGAATGGCCCGGCCGCCTGATGCTGGAGATGATCGAGATCGAACAGCAGACCCGGCTGGACCGCGAAGAGCGCCTGCTGGGCCTGGCGCAGGCCAACAAGGAGCTGGTGCGCAACCTCGCGCACGAGATCAAGAACCCGCTGGGGGGTATCCGCGGCGCCGCGCAGCTGCTGGACATGGAGATCGACTCGCGCGAGCTGGGCGAGTACACCCGCGTCATCATCCAGGAGGCCGACCGCCTGCAGGCGCTGGTGGACCGGCTGCTGGCCCCGCACCGGCGCCCACACGTGGTGGCCGACGTCAACATCCATGAAGTGTGCGAGCGTGTGCGCTCGCTGGTTCAGGCCGAATTCCCGCGCGGGCTGCGCGTGGTGCGCGACTACGACGTCAGCATTCCCGAATTCCGGGGCGACAGCGAACAGCTGATACAGGCGGTGCTGAACATCGCCCACAACGCGGCGCAGGCGCTGGCCGAGCGCATGGCCCAGGGCGACGCCGTGCTGACGATGCGCACGCGGGTGGCGCGGCAGGCCACTTTCGGGCGCCAGCGCTTTCGCCTGGCATTGGAATTGCATATCGAAGACAACGGCCCTGGCATACCCGAGGACATCCGTGAACGCATCTTCCATCCCCTCGTGACAGGGCGGGAGGGTGGTTCCGGCCTCGGGCTGACGCTGGCGCAAACCTTCGTGCAACAGCATCAGGGCACGATCGAATGCGACAGCTCGCCGGGGCGCACCGTGTTCAAGATCTGGATTCCCTTGCCTTGATGAAGAACGGACAGCCTGCATGAAACCAATCTGGGTCGTCGACGACGACCACGCCATCCGCTTCGTGCTGGAGAAGGCACTGGCGCGCGAGCACTTTGAAGTGCGCAGCTTTGCCAACCCGCGCGAGGTGCTGGCAGCGATGGCCGACGAGATGCCCCAGGTGCTGGTCAGCGACATCCGCATGCCCGGCGGCAACGGCATCGATCTGCTGGCCGAGGTGAAGCGCCGCCACCCGGGGCTGCCGGTCATCATCATGACGGCCTATTCCGACCTGGACAGCGCGGTGTCGGCCCTGCAGGGTGGCGCCTTTGAATACCTGCCCAAGCCCTTCGACGTGAACAAGGCCGTGGACCTTGTACGCCGGGCCGTCCAGGAAAGCCAGCGTGAAGAGGTTGCCGAGGCCGGCCCCATGGACGCGCCCGAGATGCTGGGGCAGGCCACGGCGATGCAGGACGTGTTTCGCGCCATCGGGCGCCTGAGCCAGAGCAACGTCACCGTCATGGTCACCGGCGAGAGCGGCACCGGCAAGGAACTGGTGGCACGTGCGCTGCACAAGCACAGCCCGCGCGCGGGCGGCCCTTTTGTGGCCATCAACACTGCGGCCATTCCCAAGGACCTGCTGGAAAGCGAACTCTTCGGCCACGAGCGCGGCGCCTTCACCGGTGCGCAGACCACGCGCCGGGGCCGCTTTGAACAGGCTGACGGCGGCACCTTGTTTCTGGACGAAATCGGCGACATGCCCTTCGACCTGCAGACGCGCCTGCTGCGTGTGCTGTCCGACGGTCAGTTCTACCGGGTTGGCGGGCACCAGCCGCTGAAAAGCCAGGTGCGCGTGATCGCTGCCACGCACCAGGACCTGGAAGAGCGTGTGCGCCTGGGCGCATTCCGCGAGGACCTTTTCCACCGACTGAACGTCATCAGGCTGCGCCTGCCGCCGCTGCGCGAGCGGGTCGAGGACATTCCCGGCCTGACACGCATGTTTCTCACCAAAAGTGGCAAGGAACTGGGTGTCGAAGCCAAGCGCATCACCGAAACGGCCCTGCAACGCCTGCAGGCCTTTCCCTTCCCGGGCAACGTGCGCCAGCTCGAGAACCTGTGCCACTGGCTGACCGTGATGGCACCAGCGCAGGTGGTGGAACTCAAGGACCTGCCGCCCGAACTGCAGGGTGGCGTTCAGCTTGGCCAGCCCCCCGCCGAACGCGCGCCGCTGGCCACTGAGCCGGTGCCGGCAGGCCCTGCGCTGACGGCAGCGCCTGGCGCTGAAGAACCGCCTGCGCTGTTGACGGCCAGGCCGGCCGATACCGAGGTGGCTGCGCGCATGCCGCCCTGGCTGGCTGACTTGCGCCGCGATGCCCGCCTGCGGCTGGAATCGCACGACGCCAACGTGTGGGAATCGCTGAGCCAGCAGTTCGAGGCCGGCCTGATCCAGACCGCGCTGGAAATCACCCGCGGTCGGCGCATCGAAGCGGCCCAACGGCTGGGCATCGGCCGCAACACCATCACGCGCAAGATCCAGGAACTGGGCCTGGACCGCTGAGGCCCGCAAGGCGCTGGGTGCCCGGCGCTGCGCCGGAATCTGCTGTCGGGTTCAGCAGCGTGACTTCAGCGGCGGTGGACTGTCAGACCAGTTCCACCCACACCGGTGCGTGGTCGCTGGGCCTTTCGTTCTTGCGCGGCAATTTGTCGATGGCGCAGGCCTTCACCGACGGCTGCAACGCCGCGCTGACCAGGATGTGGTCGATGCGCAGGCCCTGGTTCTTGCGGAAGGCCAGGTTGCGGTAGTCCCACCAGCTCCAGCTCTTCGGCGGTTGATCAAACAGCCTGAACGCGTCCACCAGCCCCTGCCCAACCAAGCCCTGGAAATGGGCACGCTCCTGCGGCGTGCAGTGGATCTGCCCGGCCCAGGCCACGGGGTCGTAGACGTCGCGGTCTTCGGGGGCGATGTTGTAGTCGCCCATAAGCACCAGCCGCGGGTGCTGCGCCAGTTCCAGCTGCACCCAGGCCTGCAACGCCTGCAGCCAGCGCATCTTGTAGACGAACTTGTCGCTGTCGGGCGCCTGGCCGTTGGGGAAGTAGGCGCCGATGATGCGCAAGCCGTCCACGGTGCCCGCAATCACGCGCGCCTGTTCGTCCTGCAGGCCGGGAATGTTCTTCACCACGTCCAGCGCGGGGCTGCGGCTGAGCAGCGCCACGCCGTTGTAGGTTTTCTGGCCGAACCACTGCACGCTGTAGCCGGCGGCGGTGATCTCGGCGTGCGGAAACTTGTCGTCGGTGAGCTTGGTTTCCTGCAGCACCAGTGCATCCACCGGGTGGGCCTGCAGCCATTCCAGCACCTGGGGCAGGCGCACGGCCAGGGAGTTGACGTTCCAGGTGGCAAGTCGCATTGTTCTGAAATTCCTATGTGAATCAATAGCTTGCTGATCTGGTGTGTGGTCTAGCTACGCATCTGGCTACACCGAACGTCTCCGCTTCTCCTGAATTGTGCCTCGCTCGACGCGCCGGGACGGTTGGCGCTGGGCGTTCGGGCGCGCTCGCGGCAATCGTGCGGCGCGCCGGTCGCCGACCCATGCGGTGTCCGTGCCGGCAACGGGCGGCGCCCCTATGCGCATGCACAATGGGTCGTCTGTCGCAGGAGGTGTCGGGACAGATCAGAACAAGAGGGAGGCTTGATGTTTGAGCTTGTTGAAGCGGCGCGCTTTGACCGCAAGATGGGCGTTGGCAGGACAAAGCCCCTGCTACTTGTGTGTGACGGACCCGATGGCGAAA
>JAYSXE010000152.1:0-1550 GCA_043717565.1 Burkholderiales bacterium
CCGTAAGCGCGCCCGGCCAGGTGCTGCGGGTAGTCCCAACCGGCCATCTCCAGTTCTTTGGCTTTGCCGGCTTTCTTTCCTGACGTGGAGGTGGGGTCCGGATTGCCGCCGTCAGCGCACACCAGGCGGTCGATCATCAGTTTGAGCGGGCTCGGGCTTTGGTACCAGTACACCGGCGTGACGATGATCACCGCGTGGGCAGCCGTCCAGCGCTCATAGATGTCGGCCATCCAGTCGTTGGTCTGGTTCATGGCATGGTTCGGGTAGCAACTGCACGGCCAGTGGCATAACGGCATGGCGGTGGAGGCGCAGCCCTTGCACGGGTGAATGTGGCGACCGTAATCGGAGGTGATCAGACTCAAGTCCAGCACATCGGGTTCGATCCGGGCCTGCTCCAGCATCTCGCGCGCAAGGCCCACCAGCCGGAAGCTCTTGGACATCTCGCCAGGACAGGTGCCCTCGTTGCGGGCTGAGCCGCAGACCAGCAGTACTCTGGAGGGCGAAGACGCGTCAGCCTGGTGTGTCTGGGCAGCGTCAAGGCGCTTCCTGGTGGCAACCCATTCACTGGAGAGGTCGTAGTCGGGGTCAGCATGGCCGGGGCCGGCCTTCTGCGTGAAGGGTGCCTTGCGGCCTTCGTTATAGCCATCCCAGGCAATCTCTTCCAGCTTTGCAATGGCCATATCCTGCGCGCGGAATGCCGGGTCGGTGAACGAGGCGCGAAACCGCGTGCCGAATTCGGCGCGATCCAGTGGGTCCGGCGCCTGGCCCTTGCGAATTTCTATCACTTTTGCCATGAAGCCCATATCTCCAGCGTAAATTGGCGTGTCCGCAGGCACGATAGATCAGGCCTGCCGTGGCGGTCTGTGCGGTAGCGAACACAGCCTGCCGAATCTGCCATGCATCCTTTCTCGCTGCCCTTCTTTTTCTCCGTCGTGTGTTGGCTACCGCACAGACCGCCCGTGCGGCCGCCCGGTACCGTATGCAACTTGTGGGAAATCTCACATCGGAGCCTCCATGCAAAACGCTGCAATAGCCGTGTCAACAGCACGACCCAGAAGGTCCTGCCTGCAGTCCCCAGCGCAGGCAGCAACCGCTTCTTCGCTTAATCTGTTGCCGGGTCGCTGCCAATGCGACCCGGAACACCCATCGGAAGGCAGCGCAGACCAGCAGTTTGTGGTGATGCTTGACGCCTACCGGGAAAGCGGTGGCCTGTGCCGCGCTCAGGAACTGCGGGACCTGATGGGCAGGTCAACCGCTGTCGGCGGGCGCGATGCCGGGGCGCTCAACCGCTGGATCAGGCGAAGGGAAGTCATCTGTTTTGAATGGCAGGCCAACGCCTGGTTGCCATGGTTCCAGTTCAAGGGTCTTGGCATATCGCCAAGCCCGCAACCGCACGCTCACCTCCAGCCTGTGCTGGCGGAGTTGAATGCTGTGTACGACCCGTGGGAGCTCGCCTGCTGGTTTGCCCGGCCCAACCCGTGGCTGTCTGGCTGCATGCCGGTCGATGCGCTGCTGGCGAGCCTGCCCGAGGTAGTGCAAGCTGCGCGCGC
>JAYSXE010000153.1:0-7800 GCA_043717565.1 Burkholderiales bacterium
GACAAAGCCAACGCCACCCCGCCCATCGCCGCCGAGTTGACCTCAGCAGGCGAACTGAAAATCTAGTCCAACCGTGTCCGTGAGATCAGGGTAAGTCCAGCCTGAGCACTCGGGCCTCGTCCGAATCAGCGTCGTTGTCGGCCATGTAGGTCGAACCCTCCTCTTCAACCAACACCCCCCGACGGGTGAGCAACTTCATCAGTCGGGTAATGATCTTGTGCAACACCGCCTGCAGCGCTTCATCGGTTGGCGCCGGCACTTCGACGAATTCCGGCTCGCCGTCTGTGCCGCGCCGGTACACGCCGTCCAGCCCCAGGCAGTGCAGGTGAATTGAGGTTGGCGGCCGAGCCAAAGCGCTGAATCAGCGTGACCGCACCGCTGTCAGCCTCGTCGGCCCCTTCGACACTTCGCTTGGCCTGCCCAAGCAGGTGGCGCGTGATGACGCGGTGCACCACCGCGGCATGGCCCGGGCCCATACACGGCCTGGTTCATCGCGTCAACTCGATGGTCACGCGGGCCGGCTGCGTGGACGTGTTCTTCCACATCCAGCAGTACGGTTCGTCCACGGCGCCGCGCAGGCTGCCGTTGGCGCCGGCGCTGGCGGTCTGCTTCACCGGGTAGGTCACGGCCTTGCCCTGGTGGTAGTGGACGTTGAAGTCCAGCGGCCCGCTGGCGCTGAAACGCCACTGCACCGCCGCGCCCGCCGGCAACTTGCCGCAGGCCTCGGCGATCTTGCCGGGAGCGACTTCAAAGCTGTGCGAAAAGCGCTGGTCCGCGCCGAAGGTGATGTCGACGATCTCGGCGCGGGCCGGCCCGGCGGTCAGGGTCAGCAGGGCGGCAACCCACAGGGGCGCCCGCATGGTGTGGTGCAACTGAGGCATGGTCAGGGTCCTGAAGGGGGGGGATCTGGGCGGGGAGCGTCAGCGGGGTTGTATCTGATTCATTCGCGGGCAGCGCGCCCGGCGGCCCGCGGTCTTGAACAAAGACCGTGGCGCCCATGGGGTGATCGGGCGGCTGCATCCACCGGCGAGGGCCGGCGTATGGATCCGTACCCGCATGTGCGGGCGCGCCGACAACACACCAAAGGAAGCCCCCATGTCCAAGATCCAACGTCTGATTCCCACGGCCCGTGCGGGCCTGCTGGCCCTGGCGGTCATCACACCGCTGGCCATGGCCGGACATCTGAACAAACTGCTCAACGCCGACCTGAACGGCCGCCAGGAAGTCGGCACCAGCGGCAACAACGCCCTGGTCGGCGACCCTGATGGCAAGGGCGAGTTCTATGTCTTCGCCATCGACTCCGTGGCCTCCACCGACAACTCGCGTGTGCTTTGCTACAACCTGCAGGTCAAGCGCGTGGGTGAACTGGAACTGGCGCCGGGTGGCGGTCGCGCTGCGCACATCCACAAGGGCAAGGCCGGCGAAAACGGCCCGGTCGTTGCCAACCTGGCGTGGCCGCAAGACGGTCAGTCCGCCGACTGCCTGGACGCGCGCCTGCGGCCTGCGCAGTTCCCGCTGGGCGACGCCGTGGTCGCCGACATCCTGGCCAATCCGCAGGACTATTACGTCAACGTGCACAACGCGGAGTACCCCGCAGGCGCGATCCGCGGCCAGTTGCGCGTGGCCGATTTCTGACGGTCGGCCGGGCGGGTTGTACCGGCCCGCGCTCGCCTTGCTGAGGGCTGCATAGCTGGATAAAGGTGCGGCTTATGCGAGGCGACCTCCAGACACAAGTTCGTAAGCGTCTTCTCGATGACCGGCTGCCAGGGCACGGAGGCCCTGGTGCTCGGAAGGCACAAACGGTGCTCAGGACCGGTTGTGACCGGGCTCACCCCACAGGATCGCCGCAATGATTTTCAGTTCACCGCCGCAGGTCAGGCAGTGCTGCATATCGATCTCGTAAGCGAAGCTTCAGAGAAGAGTAACTTGTACTCAAGTTATGTCGGAGCTAAAACGCGCTGGAGCAACTTGGCGCAGCTCAGCCGCACCGAACGGTGGTGCGCACAACCCGCCTCGCACTAAACCGGTGGCGCTGCCTGCGCGGACGCCTCGGCCTGTTGCGGCACCACCATCTCGCGCTGCTTGGCATTCGGGGCCAGCACGCCGTGGAACCGAATCAGGTGCAGCCGCGGACTTGGCACCAGCGCTGCCAGCCGCTGCATGAACTCCAGTGGCGACATGACCAGGTGCGTGGTGCCGTCGCGCCAGGCTGTCTTGAGCTTGAGCACCACCTGACCGGCGGCGTTGGTCTGTACGCGCTCGTTGGCCAGTGCGGGGCGGGTGATGTGGCGGCACAGTTGCTCCAGCGCCTGCCGATCGTCGGCGCCGCAGCGCATGGCCGCGTGCAGGGTGAGGCCGGACACAAGGCCCGGAAGGGCCTTGTGCCTGCCGAACGCCAGCCGGCGATACAAGCCGGCTGGCGGTGACGAAAAGGCGTGTCAGCGGGCCGCGCTCAGCGCCGCGGCGGTGGCAGGTCGGTGCAACTGCCGTGCGCCACCTCGGCGGCCATGCCGATGCTTTCGCCCAGCGTCGGGTGCGGGTGGATGGTCTTGCCGATGTCCACCATATCGGCGCCCATCTCGATGGCCAGCGCCACCTCGCCAATCATGTCGCCGGCGTGCGTGCCGACGATGCCGCCGCCCAGGATGCGGCCGTGGCCGTGGGCTTCTGGGCTGTCGTCGAACAGCAGCTTGGTGATGCCCTCGTCGCGGCCGTTGGCGATGGCGCGGCCACTGGCCGTCCACGGGAACAGGCCCTTCTTCACCTTGATGCCCTGGGCCTTGGCTTCGTCTTCGGTTAGGCCCACCCAGGCCACCTCGGGGTCGGTGTAGGCCACGCTGGGTATCACCCTGGCGTCGAACTGCGCCTTGCTGTCGCCAGCAGCCACCTCGGCGGCCACGTGGGCTTCATGCACCGCCTTGTGCGCCAGCATGGGCTGGCCGACGATGTCGCCAATGGCGTAGATGTGCGGCACGTTGGTGCGCATCTGCACGTCCACCGCGATGAAGCCGCGGTCTGACACCGCCACACCGGCCTTGTCGGCACCGATCTTCTTGCCGTTGGGCGTGCGGCCCACGGCCTGCAGCACTAAGTCGTACAGGCCTTCGCTCTTGCTGCCGTCCAGCCCTTCGAACATCACGCGGATGCCGTCTGCAGTGGCCTCGGCGCCGGTGGTCTTGGTCTTCAGCATCAGCTTGTCAAAGCGCGGCGCGTTCACCTTCTGCCACACCTTCACCAGGTCGCGATCGGCGCCCTGCATCAAGCCGTCCAGCATCTCCACCACGTCAAGCTTGGCGCCCAGCGTGCTGTAGACCGTGCCCATCTCCAGGCCGATGATGCCGCCGCCAATGACCAGCATGCGCTGGGGGCGCTGGCGCAATTCCAGTGCGCCGGTGCTGGTGACGATGCGGGGGTCGTCTTTGGGTAGGAAGGGCAGTTTCACGGCCTCGGAACCGGCCGCGATGATGGCGTTCTTGAAGCGGATGGTCTGTGCCTTGCCGTCATCGCCCGTGACCTGCAGGTGGTGCGGGTCGGCAAAGTTACCCACGCCCGTGACCACCGTCACCTTGCGCATCTTGGCCATGGCGGCCAGGCCACCGGTGAGCTTGCCCACCACCTTGTTCTTGTGCGCCAGCAGCTTGCCCATGTCGACTTGCGGCGGGCCGAAGCTGACGCCCAGGTCGGCCATGTGGCTGGCTTCGTCCATCACGGCGGCCACGTGCAGCAGCGCCTTGCTGGGAATGCAGCCCACGTTCAGGCACACACCGCCCAGCACCGGGTAGCGTTCCACCAACACGGTCTTCATGCCCAGGTCGGCGGCGCGGAAGGCGGCGGAATAGCCGCCAGGGCCGGCGCCCAGCACCAGCATGTCGCATTCGATGTCGGCGCCGCCGGCGTAGCTGGCGGCAGGCATGGCGATGTTTGCAGGCGCTGCCGTGGGCGCTGCGGTGGTGGGGCTTGACGCAACGGCAGCGGGCGCTGGTGGGGGTATTTGTGCTGGCATTGATGCTGGCGTCGGTGCTGCGACCGGTGCAGCCAACTCGCTGTCCGCGGCAGGCTCCAGCATCAGCACCACGGAGCCTTCGGCCACCTTGTCGCCGACCTTCACGCGCAACTCACGCACCACGCCAGCGGCCACCGACGGAATCTCCATCGACGCCTTGTCGCTTTCCACGGTGATCAGACTTTGTTCCACCTTCACGGCGTCGCCCACCTTCACCAGCAGTTCGATCACGGCAACTTCCTTGAAGTCGCCGATGTCGGGCACTTTCACTTCGATTGCGGCCATCACCAGCGCCCCTTACAGCAACACGCGGCGGAAGTCCGCCAGGATCTGGCCGAAATACGCGTTGAAGCGCGCGGCGGCGGCACCATCAATGACCCGGTGGTCCCAGCTCAGGCTGAGCGGCAGCACCAGGCGCGGCACGAACTTCTCGCCGTCCCACTGTGGCGCCATGCTGCTCTTGCACACGCCCATGATGGCCACTTCGGGTGCGTTGATGATGGGCGTGAAGTAACGCCCGCCAATGCCCCCCAGGCTGCTGATGCTGAAGCAGCCGCCTGTCATGTCGGCCGGGCCCAGCTTGCCGTCGCGCGCCTTCTTGGCCAGGTCGGTCATCTCGGCACCGATCTGGAAGTTGCCTTTCTGGTCGGCGTTCTTGATCACCGGCACCATCAGGCCATTGGGCGTGTCGGCAGCAAAACCGATGTTGAAGTAGTGCTTGAAGACCTGCTGGTCACCGTCGAGCGACGCGTTGAATTCCGGGAACTTCTTCAGCGCCGCCACGCTGGCCTTGATCAGGAAGGCGAGCATGGTCACCTTGATGCCGGCCTTTTCGTTTTCCTTGTTCAGCTGCACGCGGAACGCTTCCAGTTCGGTGATGTCGGCGTCGTCGTGGTTGGTGACGTGCGGAATCAGCACCCAGTTGCGGTGCAGGTTGGCGCCGCTGATCTTCTTGATGCGGCCCAGGTCCTTGCGCTCGACGGGCCCGAACTTCGAGAAGTCGACCTGCGGCCAGGCCAGCAGGCCGGGGAATGCGCCGCCGGCGGCGGCAGCGCCCGTTGAGGCGGGTGCCGGGGCTTTGGATTTCTGAGCGGCCGTCTGCAAGTCGCCGGCCATCACCACCTTGACGAAGCCCTGAACGTCGGCCTGCGTGATGCGGCCGTTGGGGCCTGTGCCTTTGACTTCGCCCAGCGGCACGCCGAGTTCACGCGCCTGGCGGCGAATGGACGGCGACGCGTGGGGCAGCCTGGCGGTGTGGGACGCGGGCTCGTGCGCGGGCATGGCGGCCGGCGGCGTGGCGGGCGCCGCAGGTGTGGATACCGCTGCGGAGGCCACTGCGCTGGAGTGTGCTGGGGCGGGCGCTACAGCAGCGGCGTCCGGCGCTGCCGCTGCTGCTGCTGCTGCAACTGCCGCAACCGCTGTGGGCACTGCCACCGCCGCGGCCGCGCCGGCAGCCTGCAGCACCAGCAGGGGCGACGCCTTCTTGACCTTGTCGCCCACCTTCACCAGCAACTGCGTGACGGCCCCGGCATGCGAAGACGGAATCTCCATCGACGCCTTGTCGCTTTCCACCGTGATCAGGCTTTGCTCGACCTTGACGGTGTCGCCGGCCTTCACGAAGACCTCGATTACCGTGACCTCGTCAAAGTCGCCGATGTCGGGCACCAGCACCGTCACGGCCTGCGCTGAAGCAGCGGGGGCCGATGCGGGCGCGGGTGTTGGGGCGGCTGCGGGCGCGGGTGCGGCCGCGGGCGCGGCTGCAGACGCCGGCGCAGCGGCTACCACCGGGGCCGGTGCAGGCGCAGCAACCGACTCCACACCCGCCACTTCCAGCGTCAGCACCACCGTGCCTTCGGCCACCTTGTCGCCCAGTTGGGTGCGCACTTCGCGCACCACGCCGGCATGCGAAGACGGAATCTCCATCGACGCCTTGTCGCTTTCCACCGTCAGCAGGCTTTGCTCGGCGGTGATGCTGTCGCCGGCCTTCACCAGCAACTCGATCACGGTGACTTCCTTGAAGTCGCCGATGTCCGGAACCTTCACTTCAACCAGGGCCATGATGTGTGTCTCCGTGAAGTGCTCTTAGGCGTACAGCGGGTTGATCTTGTCGGCGTCGATGCCGTAGCGGGCAATGGCCTCGGCCACCTTCGCCAGCGGCACGGTACCCTCGTCCGCCAGCGCTTTCAGCGCCGCCACCACGATGTAATGGCGATTCACCTCGAAGTGTTCGCGCAGCTTGCTGCGAAAGTCGCTGCGGCCAAAGCCGTCGGTGCCCAGCACCTTGAAACAACGGCCTTTGGGTATGAAGGCGCGGATCTGTTCGGCGAAGTTCTTCATGTAGTCGGTGGAAGCAATCACCGGCCCCACGTGGGCAGACAGCTGTTGCGTCACGAATGGCACGCGGGGTTCAGCCGCGGTGGGGTGCAGCAGGTTCCAGCGGTCGCAGTCCTGGCCGTCGCGGGCCAGTTCGTTGAAGCTGGGGCAGCTCCACACGTTGGCGGCCACGCCCCAGTCGCGTTCCAGCAGCTCGCGCGCGGCCATGCTTTCACGCAAGATGGTGCCGCTGCCCAGCAGGTTCACGCGCGGTGTCTTCTTCGCGCCTTCCTCCAGCAGGTACATGCCTTTGATGATCTGCTCTTCGGTACCGGGCCGCAGGCCGGGCATGGCGTAGTTCTCGTTCAGCAGCGTGATGTAGAAGAACACGTTCTCTTGCTTTTCCACCATGCGCTTCAGGCCGTGGTGCAGGATGACGCCCACCTCGTGCCCGAACGTGGGGTCGTAGCTGATGCAGTTGGGCACCGTGCCGGCCAGGATGTGGCTGTGGCCGTCTTCGTGCTGCAAGCCTTCGCCGTTCAGCGTGGTGCGGCCGCTGGTGCCACCCAGCAGGAAGCCACGGGCCTGCATGTCGCCCGCTGCCCATGCCAAGTCACCGATGCGCTGGAAGCCGAACATCGAGTAGTAGATGAAGAACGGCACCATGATGCGGTTGTTGGTGCTGTAGCTGGTGGCCGCAGCGATCCAGCTGGCCATGCCGCCGGCTTCGTTGATGCCTTCCTGCAGGATCTGGCCGTTGACCGTTTCCTTGTAGTACATCACCTGTTCTTTATCGACCGGCGTGTACTTCTGACCCTCGGGGTTGTAGATGCCGATCTGCCGAAACAGGCCCTCCATGCCGAAGGTGCGCGCCTCGTCCACCAGGATGGGCACAACCCGCGGGCCCAGCTCGGGTTCGCGCAGCAGCTGCGTCAGGAAGCGCACATAGGCCTGCGTGGTGCTGATCTCGCGGCCTTCGGCCGTGGCGTCCAGCACCGCCTTGAAGGTGGTCAGCGGCGGCACGGCAAATGTTTCCTCAGCCTTCACGCGCCGCTTGGGCAGGTAGCCGCCCAGCGCCTTGCGCCGCCCGTGCAGGTACTGCATCTCGGGCGTGTCGTCGGCCGGCTTGTAAAACGGAATCTGCGCCAGCTGCGCGTCGGGAATGGGGATGTTGAAGCGGTCGCGGAAGTGCCGCAGGTCGGCGTCGGTCAGCTTCTTGGCCTGGTGCGCGGTGTTCTTGCCCTCGCCGGCGCTGCCCATGCCCCAGCCCTTCACCGTCTTCACCAGCAGCACTGTCGGCTGGTTCTTGGCGTTTTGCGCGCGGTGGAACGCGGCGTACACCTTGCCGGCGTCGTGGCCGCCGCGGCGCAGGCTCCAGATGTCCTGGTCGCTCATCTTGGCCACCATCTCCAGCGTGCGCGGGTCGCGGCCGAAGAAGTTCTTGCGCACGAAGGCGCCGTCGTTGGCCTTGAAGGCCTGGTAGT
>JAYSXE010000154.1:0-20123 GCA_043717565.1 Burkholderiales bacterium
AATGACGGCCGCATGAAGAGCAAGGAGAACGTGGTCGAAGGTGGCGTGGCCGTGTTCCCTGGCACCTTGACCGAGCTTTTCACGGGCAAGAACTTCGGCAAGTTGGTGTTGCGGGTTGCGCAGGGCTGACAAAGGGACGCCGCCACGGGCGGCCCTGCACTGTGCGGCCTTGGCAAGCCGGGGCCGAACCGCCCGGCCCGGCAGTTCTCGCTGCGGGGCCAGGCTGCTGCACTCAGGCCTTTTGGCGACGCGCTGCAAAACCCAGCACACCCAGGCCTGCAACCAGCATTGCATACGTTGCGGGCTCGGGAACGGCCGTCACGCTGCTGGCCAAAACCTGTCCGTACGCGCCGAAGGCGGTGAAGTGCGAGCGCGGCTGCGAATCCTGCCAGTAGAAATTGTCCAGGCTGCCGCGGCTGAAAGAATCGAATTCGTAGCCTTCGACGTGCCAGTAAACGTTGACACTGGTGTCTTGAGTTCCGAAGAAGCCTTCAAACGACCCCAACTCGTTGCTTCGCAAGACGAAGTTCTCATTGCCGAAGGAATAATCTGAGCCGTAACCCACGAAGGTTATTCCATCATTCCATTCGGCCTTGCTGAAAGTACCGCCGTTCCATTTGCTTATTTGTACGATGGTTTCGCTGGTGTCAACCCATCTCCTATCGCCTGAATCCGGGTAATCCGGGTCTCCTATTTCTTCATAGTAGCCATTGGGGATCACGGTAACCACGGCTTTTGAATAAGTCGAAAACGCGTTTTTCGCTTCCGAGTTTGAAACCCCGAACAGGGCTATTGCGGATTTGCTGTTGTTCGTGATTTGATATTGCCCGACCGGTTCTTTTTCGAAAATGGTGGTTCGCTCTTTCACGCACACAGCGGTATTTCCACCGAGACAGGACAAACTGTTGAACGGAATGTCGCCGGCGTGGGCGTTGCCCGACACGAAAACCAGCGTTGACAGCAGCGAAGCCATCGCGACAGCAGATTTTTTGCAGTTCTTCATTTGTTTCCTTGAACAGTTGACATGTAATTACGGAAATTGCAGCGCTACTTTTTCGTCGCGCCCGAATGTGCTTAAGCTCCGAAACTTTCCGGCCGGCTTGGATGGCAACGAAACCGCCGTTCTTGGCGGCAGTTCGCCGGGTCTCGCAAGTGCGGCAGCAATGCCGTGCATTACACGGGCGGCTGGCTGAGAAGTAGGCACAAAAGCGCCCGATTTCCGCCCAATGCCGGGCAGGCGGGCCAAGGCGATCAAGGATCCGAAAGCCCGCCTTTTCCCTGCTGATTCACTGCATCGGGTGGGCAAACTGAAGCGCCCGTTGTCTACCCCTTTATTCGCGGGGGCCCCCCCGGATCGGGGGGTTCCTGTTGCGCAAGAAAAAAAGACCTGCCCATGCCCGACAAAACGTCGCCCCAAGACGTGTTGCACTTTGGTGCCCACCACCTCGACCTTGCGCGCCAGCGTCTATGGCGCGGCACCACGGCCGTTGAACTGCGCCCCAAGGCTTGGGCCGCGCTGGTGCAACTGGTGCAAAGGCCGGGCGAGCTGGTGTCCAGCGAAGAGCTGCTGGACCTGTTGTGGCCCGCAGCCGACGTGACGCCGAAAACGCTGACCAACCTGGTGGGTGAGCTGCGCCGCGCGCTGGGTGATGACCTGCACGCTCCGCGCATCATCCAAACCGTGCACCGCCGCGGCTACCGGTTGACAGCGCCCGTGCGGCGGGGGCCCGCAGCCGGGGTTGACCATGGGCCCGCAGAAGCAGCGGCCGCCGTGCCACGGGCGGCCTCCCCCGGGCATGGCGGGGGCCATCCGCCCCCAGCGCTGCAGCTGGCGCGCCCTTTGGTGGGCCGGGCCCGTGAGCTGGCCCTGATGAGCCAATTGCTGGACCAAGCGTGCAACGGCCAGCGCCGCGTGCTCTTGCTCAGCGGCGACCCGGGTGTGGGCAAGACAGCCCTGATCGACGCCTTTGTGGCGCAGCTGGCCAACGAAGGCGTGATGCTGGGCCGTGGCCAGTCTGTGGAACAGGCCGGCGAGCGCGAGGCTTTCGGCCCCATGCTGGGCTTGCTGGGTCAGTTGGCCGCCGGGCCCATGGGCGCACAGGCGCTGCACCAGTTGCGCCGCTGCGCCCCCAGCTGGCTGCTGCAGATGCCCTGGCTGCTGGGCGAAGCCGGCGCGCAGGAAACGCAGCATTTGCGCCGCAGCCTGGCAGGTGCCGGGCCGGGCCGCATGGTGCGCGAATGCTGCGCACTGGCCGAGGCGCTGGCGCAGCAGACGCCCCTGGTGCTGGTGCTGGAAGACCTGCACTGGGCCGATGCCGCCACGGTGGACCTGTTGGTGGCCCTGGCCCAAAGCCCGGCGGCAGCCCGGCTGCTGGTGCTGGCCAGTTACCAGCCGGCTGAAGCGGCTGTTCGGAGCCATCCGCTGGTGGCCGCGATGCGGCGGCTGCAGGCCCAAGGCCAGGCGCAAAAAATGGATGTGCCGGCGTTGCAGACCGATGCTGTGCATGAATTGCTGCAGCAGCGCTTCAACAATCCCGAACTGTCGCGGCAGCTGGCGCCGCTGGCGATGCAGCATTCTGGCGGCAACCCGCTGTTTCTGACAGCCGCGCTCGACCACCTGGAAGAGCGCGGCTGGGTGCAGCCTGAGGGCGGTGACAGTGGCGCAGAAGCACCTGCCGGCGGCGGCGCGCTTCCGCGGCGCTGGCAGCTGGCCGTGGACCTGCACCGCCTGCACCTGGACCTGCCCGAACACCTGCGCCAAATGGTGGCTGCCCGGTTTGAAGGGCTGGGCGCCAGCACGCTGCAGATGCTGCAGGCAGCCAGTGCCATTGGCGTCGAATTCAACCTGCAGCTGTTGCAGGCGGCTTCAGGGCAGGATGCCCTGGTGCTGGAGGCAGCGTGCCATGAACTGGCGCGCAAGCAGATGTTCCTGCGCGCCAGGCCGCCCAGCATGTGGCCCGACGGCAGCACGGGCAGTGCCTACGCTTTTGTGCACGACGTCTACCGCCGCGTGTTGTATGAATCGCTGCCGCTGCCGGTGCGGCAGCAGGCCCACCGGCGTGCGGCCGAACGCTTGGAACGGGGATACGGCCCGCGGGCAGCCGAGGTGGCAGGCGCACTGGCCAGCGCCTATTCCCGCGCGGCGCAGCCCGAAGCCACGGCCCGCGTGCTGGAAATGGCCGCCGTGGTTTCCTACCAGCGCTTTGCCGCCGTGGAAGCCGCCGCAGCCCTGGAGGCCAGCCTGGAGCAGCTGGCGCTGCTGCCGGACAGTGGCGAACGCACCCGCACTGAGACACGCCTCTTCCTGACGCTGGGCCCGGTGATGCTGGCTGCGCACGGCATGGCCCATCCGCGGGCACTTCAGGCCTACGAGGCGGCCCAGACCCTGGCCCGCCGCACCGGCGCCCAACGCGAACTGCTGCGCGGCCTGCTGGGTGCCAGCCTGGTGCACACCATGGTGGGGCGGCCTGAAACGGCGCGCAGCCTGGCGCGCGAGTACGTGCCGCTGGCCGAGGCGCACCAACCCCCGCTGGCCGCCGTTTCGCACGCTTATGCCGGCCTGGCCGAACTGGCCACCGGCCGCCTGGCCACTGCGCACGCCCACATGCAGCGTTCCTTGCAGTGCGTGCCCGAGCCCGGCATTCCCATGTTCATGGACCTGCACGCCATAGCCCACACCCAACTGGGCCGCACGCTGTGCCACCTGGGCCGGCTGCATGAAGGTCTGGCGCAGCTGGCCCAGGCGGTGGCGCGCTGCAGGGCCAGCGGTGCCACCAACGACCTGGTGCAGGCCTTGTACTGGACGGCCGATACACAGCGCGTGCTGGGCCTGAACGATGCCGCTGCCGCCAACTTCGACGAGGTGCTGCCGCTTGCCGAGCAGCACGGCATGGTGACCTTCGTCACCCCGGCGCGCATCGGCCGGCTGGTGGTGACGCCGGGTGGTGTTGACCCTGCGGCGCTGCTGCAGCTGATCGGGCAATACCGGGCCAGCGGCGACCGCTGGGCCGATGTGGGCTACAGCGTGCTGCTGGCCGATGCTTATGGCGCCCAAGGCACCAGCCAGGCCGTGGCTGCCGGGCTGGCGGCGCTGGAGGCAGGCTTCGCTGCCGTCGAAACGGGTGCGTTGTTTCAGCCTGAACTGCACCGCGCGCAGGCCGCGTTGCAGGCGCGTGCGGGCGCGCGGCCAGGAGTGGTTGAAGCCAGCCTGATGCAGGCCGTGACGGTGGCGCGCGACAGACAGGCCCACTGGCTGGCACTGCGCAGTTCAGTGGCCTTGTGTCGACACCTGGCGGCGCAGGGTGAGGGCGAGCGCGGCCACCAGCTGCTGGCTGCCGCGCTTGCAGCGGTGGACGGCCCGCCCGAGTGCCCGGACCTGCAGGCGGCCCGGGGAAGCTGATTC
The DNA here is from genome assembly GCA_043717565.1 of Burkholderiales bacterium. Classification (GTDB taxonomy): domain Bacteria; phylum Pseudomonadota; class Gammaproteobacteria; order Burkholderiales; family Burkholderiaceae_C; genus Rubrivivax. The sequence goes on from JAYSXE010000154.1 coordinate 4,403, forward strand.
TTCAAACCCGCGGCACCGCGCCTGCGGCCGGTTCACCGTGTGCTGCGTTGGCGGCGGCCCCTGTGGTTGATGCCTGCTGCGGCCAGCGCCAGGGCCAGCAGCGCCAGCATCGGGGGCTCGCTCACAGCCTGGGCTGCGGCTGCGAACCGGTACACGATGCCCCCGCTGCCATTGGCAGTGGTGTTGGTGACCAGGGCGTACAGCTCCCCGCCCGCATCCTCGCCAAAGCCGTGCACGGTCAGCCCATTGGGCAAGCGGCCGTTCAGGAAGTCGGGCAGCAGAAATTCCGCCAGCGCCCCCGATTCCAGGTCGGCGTAGAACAGGCGCCCGTCAACCCGGGGTGGCGCGTTGCGCAGCGCCAGATCGCCGAACACGTACTTTCCGAACAGCTCTGGAATGCTGGCGCCGCGGTAGACAAAGCCGCCGGTGATCGAGATGCCGTCCTGGTGGTCGTATTGCAGGCTTCCCAGGGGGCCGCTGATGGGGTCGATGAATCCCGCCGGTGCGCCCGGGCTGTTGGCACCCGTGCCGGCTGCGCCGCCAACAGCGCGGTTGAACAGGAAGCTGCCCTCCTTGACGGCCCAGCCGTAGTTGCCGCCCGCTTGCAGGCGGTTGATCTCTTCGATGTTGCCCTGGCCCACATCGGCCACGATGATCTGCCCGTTGCCGCCCAGGTCGGTGCGGTCGACGCTGAAACGATAGGGGTTGCGGAATCCCAGCGCGTAGACCTCGGCCACCTGGCCCGGGCCCTGGAACGGGTTGCTGGCCGGAACGCGGTAACGCCCGTTGGCGCTGGCGGGGTCAAGGCTGCCCGCGGTGGCTGCTGGTGCCAGCGGGTCGATGCGCAGCATCTTGCCCAGCGGCGTGCTCGGGTTCTGCGAGTTGCCGCCCGGTTCGATGTGGCTGGGCCCAACATCGTTGGCATTGCCGCCATCGCCCAAGCCCAGGTACAGGTAGCGGTCGGTACCGAAGGCGATGGTGCCGCCGTTGTGGTTGTTGGCGTTCTTGCCAAAGGAAACCACTTCACGCCGGCTGTTCGGGTCCACCACCCGCGTGTTCAGATCCATCTTCCATTCATTGACCACGTTCTTGAAGCCCTGGGTGGCGTTGTTCGGCGCCACGAAGGTGGGCGCGGAGCCCGGTTCTATGGGCTGGCTGCCATAGGTGTAAAGCGTGCGGTAGCCGGCACTGCCGACGGTTGCGAAGTCGGGGTGGAACGCCAGGCCCAGGAAGCCGCGTTCGTCATTGGCGTTGGTCAGCACCAGCGGCGGCGACACCAGGTTGCGCATGTCCAGCGCTGCAGCGGCCTGCAGCACGCCGTTTTCAATGACCCGCAGCAAACCGTTTTGCTCGACGACATACAGCCGCGTCGGGTCGCCCGGGGCGCTGATGGCGTAGTTGGGCGCGGCCAGGCCGGTGGCCACGGTCTCCATGCGCACGCTCACGGTCCCGCGCGCTATCGACGGCAGCAGGTCGCGCGGCTGCGCCCAGGCAGGCACGGGCACGGCTGTGGCACACGCCAGCGTCAGCGCCGCTGTGTTCAGGCCTCGCTGCCAGGCCGTGCACGCCGCGCGCCGGGGCCTTGAAGCGGGAAGGGCGTGCATGTGCATGCGGCTGGGCAAGCCGGACAGGTATTCAGTCATGACTGCGTCTCCTGGTGTGAGGTTGTTGTTCGAAAGTTTTCGCGGTGACAACGCCAGCGGGCGGCTCGCCCGGTGTTGGTGTGGGGCGGGCTGCCTGGCCGACCTGGTCCCTTGGGCATACGGGCCGGGCTGGCGCCCCATTCCCTTTCAAACTAGGGGGACTGGCCGGCTGCACCCGGTGGGGCGCGCCCTACCGCTGGCGGCTTCTGAAATCGGGCGGCGTGCAGGCGGCTTCGCGTTTGAAGAATTTGACGAAGTTGGTGGTTTCGTCAAAGCCCAGCTGCTGGCCGATGGTGCGACCCGTACATCCAGCACAACCTGGCGGTGGCCGACGGTCTGGCCGGTTTTGGCGCGTTGCTGGCCCAGTTGCCCAACGGTTCGGCGCAGGTGAACACGGTGCGCGTGTTGAATCACTGCACTGACGGCGACAACAACCACCAGCACAACCCGGCCATCGCTGACGGTGCACGGCGGCAAGCTCGTGGAGCACTGGGACACGATCGTGGAAATCCCGCCGCGCGCGGCGTGGAAAAACGCCAACGGCAAGTTCTTACCGCGGGTCAGCCGTGCAGGTGAACCAGGGTCTTGGTGCTGCTCAATTCTTCCAGCGCGGCGCCCAACAGACCGCGGCCCGGCGCGCTGGGGCCGGGCTGGTGTCGGAGATCTGCCGGCAGTTGCCGGCTCTCGGAAATCAGCCGGCGTTTGCCGGCTGGTGTCAGTTGCTGCATGCGCGAGCCTAGAAGTGGATGCCCCGCATCAGCTGCTGCATCGCCACCGCCTCGGCGCTGAGTTGCGGCTTCGCACTCTTGTCGCCCTTGGCGGCTGAAGAGTCCGGGAACATGCGGAAGGTGGTGTTCATGCCGATCTGCGCCACGCGCGGCATCAGCGCGTGCAGCACCTGGCCGGTGATGCCCAGTCGCGTGGCAATGCGCACCGGCTTGCTGATGCAGGCCTGCGCCACCATGTCAGCCGCTTCTTCGGGGCTGAGCGTGGGCACGTTCTTGTAGATGTTGGTGGGCGCGATCATCGGCGTGCGCACCAGCGGCATGTTGATGGTGGTGAAGCTCACACCCTGGTCGGCAAATTCCGAAGAGGCGCAGCGTGTCCACGCGTCCAGCGCGGCCTTGCTGGCCACGTAGGCAGAGAACCGCGGTGCATTCGTCAGCACGCCGATGCTGCTGATGTTGACTACGTGGCCCTTCTTCTTGGCCACCATGCCCGGCAGCAGGCCCATGGTGACGCGCAGGCAGCCGAAGTAGTTCAGCTGCATCGTGCGCTCGAAGTCGTGGAAGCGGTCGTAGCTGCTTTCGATGGCGCGGCGGATGCTGCGGCCGGCGTTGTTGATGAGGAAGTCCACGCCACCGTGGTTTTCGATCAACAAGCGCGTGAAGCGGTCGCAGTCGGCCATGTCAGCAATGTCTGCCGGGTAGGCCACGAAGCTGTAGCCCTTGGCCTTGGCTTCAGCGCAGGCCTCGTCCAGCTTGTCCTGGTCGCGGCCGCAGATGATGGTGGTGGCGCCAGCTTCGGCAAACTTGTGCGCGGCGGCCAGGCCAATGCCCGAGCTGCCACCCGTTACCAGCACCACCTTGCCGGCCACGGTGCCCCGCAGGCTGCGGTCGATGAAGAGGTCGGGGTCGAGGTGGCGTTCCCAGTAGTCCCACAGCACCCAGGCGTAGTCGTCCAGCTTCGGGCATTCGATGCCGCTGCCCTTCAGCACCGCGTCCAGTTCGCGCCGGTCGTAGCGAGTGGGGAAGTTGATGAAGGTGAACATGTCGTCGGGCAGGCCGAGGTCCTTCATCACCGCGTTGCGGATGCGGCGCACGGGGGCCAGCGCCATCATTCCTTTCTTCACGCTGCGCGGTATGAAGCCCAGCAGAGCGGCGTTGACAAACAGGTTCATCTTCGGCGCGTGTGCGGCCTTGCTGAAGATGTCCAGCACGTCACCGACGCGGTAGCCCTGCGGATCTACCAGGTGGAAGGCCTTGCCTTTGATGTCGGCCTTGGGGTCTTTCAAATTCACGTGGCTGATGTGGTCGATGCACTTCACCACGAAGTCCACCGGAACGATGTTGATGCGGCCGCCCTCGATGCCCACGCTGGGCATCCACGGCGGCAGGATCTGGCGCATGCGCTGGATCAATTTGAAGAAATAGTAGGGGCCGTCGATCTTGTCCATCTCGCCGGTCTTGCTGTCGCCCACCACCAGGGCCGGGCGGTACACCGTCCACGGCACCTTGCATTCCTTGCGCACGATCTTCTCGCTCTCGTGCTTGGTCATAAAGTAAGGGTGGTCCAGGCCCTCGGCTTCTTCGAACATGTCTTCGCGGAACACGCCTTCATACAAGCCCGCGGCGGCGATGCTGCTGACGTGGTGCACGTGCCCGGCGTCAACGGCCTTGGCAAATTCCACCATGTTGCGCGTGCCGTCGATGTTCACTTCCACCTGGCTTTCGGCGTCGGCGCTCAGGTCGTACACCGCGGCCAAGTGGTAGACGGCGTCGATATGGCCTTTCAGGGCCTTGATGGCGTCGGCCGGCACGCCCAGCTTCTTGGCCGTGAGGTCGCCGGTGACGGGCACGGCGCGGTTCTTGGCCACGCCCCAGTACTCGTACAGCGCCGCCAGTTTGCCTTCGCTGCCGGGCCGAACCAGAAAGTGGACCGTGGCGCCTTTGCGCGCCAGCAGTGCCTTGACCAGGCGTTTGCCGATGAAGCCGGTGGCACCGGTGACGAAGTAGCGCATCACGATCTCCTGGGTGTGGTGATGGGGCCGATTGGAGCCCCAAGTTCAGTGCGTTTTCACCACTGAGCATAGAGCGGTCTCACTAGACTTTTAGGCTGCAGCCCCCACGGGGGAACCCTATATTTGTTTCCACGGTGGTGCGCAAGCAAAGCGTTTGTGGGCTGCCTGTTGAGAGGGGCGTTGCGCGTGCATTCAGCCCCAAGCCGGCACCCCGCCGGAGCCCCTTGTCGAACACACCCAGGAGAACACCATGGTCAAGAAGATGAAGAGCGCGGCAGAAGCTGCTTCCAGCAACACCACCGGCGCCGGCTCGGCAGCAGCCAGCCTGATGGACAGCCAACTCGCCAACGCCGTCAAGGAATCGGCCCAGCACATCTGGCTGGCCGGCATGGGCGCGTTCAGCAAGGCTCAGGAAGAAGGCACCAAGGTTTTCGAAGCCCTGGTCAAGGAAGGCACCAACCTGCAGAAGAAGACCCAGGGCCTGGCCGAAGACAAGATCAGTGAAGTGACGGGCAAGATGAGCGCCATGGCAGGCACCGTGACGGCCAAGGCCGGCCAGAACTGGGACAAGCTGGAACAGATCTTCGAGCAACGCACCGCCAAGGCGATGAGCAAGCTGGGCGTGCCCACGGCCGCCGACGTTGAAGCGCTGGGCAAGCGTGTTGACGCGCTGGCCGCCGCGGTGGCCAAGCTGTCCAAGGCCCCGGCCGCGAAGGCAGCTCCCGCTGCTGTGCGCATGCCCGCCAAGACTGCGCAGCCTGTGGCCAAGGCCAAGCCGGCTGCCAAAGCCACCAAGGCTGCCGTGAAGACGGCCAGCCGCCGCGTCAGCAAGGCTGCCTGATTGGCTGCCGCGGCCTGATCGGCAGCCAGTGCGGCCGCCGGTTAGACTGATTTCTGGGGGCGCGGTGCGCCCGGGCCGCCCCGCTTGTGCGGCGCTGCCACACCACTGGATGCCCGCTGTTCGGTTCACGCCGACGCGGGCATTTTTCACGTCCCGTCGTAACGCCTTTGACGGCAACGACTTGTGTCTTTCCGGCCGCGGCCCCATTCTGTCGAGATGTCCATGCCTGACCCGCTCGTGCCGCCGCCCGTGCCCCTGCCCGCGCCCCCGGTCATGCCTGCGGCCACGCCTGTGGCGGAAGCGTTGGCAATCAGAACCGAACAAGCGCTGGACCGTCTGCGTGCGGGCTTGATGCGGCAGTCGCTGTCCCACCTGTTGGACGGTGCCGCCGGTGTGCGGCGCGCGCTGCCCCACCTCGCGGCCCTGGAAGTGGCGCTGGCTGACCACGGCACCGCCGTGCTGGGTGGCCTGTCGCGCCCGGTGCTGGCGAAGGTGTGCCGCCAGCTGGCAGCGCTACCGGTGAGTGCCGACGATGCCCCGCTGCTGGACTTGCAGGAACGCCTGCTGTGCGCGCTGGAAGCCGCCCCGGTACCCACCCGGATACCCGCGGGCCCGGCGCACCACCCCGCGGCGCCACTGCACGGCTTGTCGGACTTCCTAACCGAAGAGAAGCTTCTGGTCGGCGAAGCCAGCTACGACGACTTTGCCGACGCTGCAGCGGCCTACGCCACCACCCAGCGCGGCGCGCTGTAAAGGGCAGGCGCGGGGCCGCCCGCCCAGCCCCGTGCCGGGCGGGCCTGCAACCTTGCGACAATCGCGGGTTCAGGAGAATCCCAGCCGTGACCCACATCTTGCAAAACCTGCCCGCCGGCCAGCGTGTCGGCATCGCCTTTTCCGGTGGCCTGGACACGTCGGCCGCGGTGCACTGGATGCGCGCCAAGGGCGCCATTCCCTGCGCCTACACAGCAAACCTTGGCCAGCCCGACGAGAGCGACTACGAAGAGATCCCGCGCAAGGCGCTGGCCTACGGCGCCGACATCGCCACCTGGTGGACTGCCGCGCCCAGCTGGTGGCTGAAGGCATCGCCGCCATCCAATGTGCGGCCTTTCACATCAGCACCGGGGGCGCCACCTACTTCAACACCACGCCACTGGGCCGCGCCGTCACCGGCACCGCGCTGGTGGTGGCCATGCGGCAGGACGGCGTCAACATCTGGGGCGACGGCAGCACCTACAAGGGCAACGACATCGAGCGCTTCTACCGCTACGGCCTGCTGGCCAACCCGGCGCTGAAGATCTACAAGCCCTGGCTGGACCAGACTTTCATCGACGAACTGGGTGGCCGCAAGGAGATGAGCGAATACCTCATCGCGGCCGGCTTCGACTACAAGATGAGCGTCGAGAAGGCCTACAGCACCGACAGCAACATGCTGGGCGCCACGCACGAGGCCAAGGATCTGGAATACCTGACCAGTGGCATGCACATCGTCAAGCCCATCATGGGCGTGGCCTTCTGGCGCGAAGACGTTGTGGTCAAGGCCGAGGCCGTGACCGTGCGCTTTGAAGAGGGCATGCCCGTGGCGCTGAACGGCATCGGTTTCGCCGACAGCGTGGCGCTGTTCGAAGAGGCCAACCGCATCGGTGGCCGCCACGGCCTGGGCATGTGCGACCAGATCGAGAACCGCATCATCGAAGCCAAGAGCCGTGGCATTTACGAAGCCCCGGGCATGGCGCTGCTGCACATCGCCTACGAGCGCCTGGTCACCGGCATCCACAATGAAGACACCATCGAGCAGTACCGCGCCAACGGCCGCAAGCTCGGCCGCTTCCTGTACCAGGGCCGCTGGTTCGACCCGCAGTGCATGATGCTGCGCGAAACCGCGCAGCGCTGGGTGGCGCGCGCGGTCACGGGCGAGGTGACGCTGGAACTGCGCCGCGGCAACGACTACAGCCTGCTGAACACTGAAAGCCCCAACCTCACCTACCACCCTGAGCGGCTGACGATGGAAAAGGGTGAGGGCGCTTTCACGCCGGCCGACCGCATCGGCCAGCTGACGATGCGCAATCTGGACATCGAGGACACCCGCGGCAAGCTGGGGGTCTATGCGAAGGCCGGGCTGCTGGGCGGCGGCAGCGCCGGCGCCACGGTGGCGCTGCTGACGCAAGGCGAAGACTGACCGTTACCAGCCCCGGTCTTCGCGGGCCTGCGGGTGTGCCGCGACCACCCCCGGTGCCGTGGTCCCGGCCGCTTCAGGTGCGCGGCGGGGTGGCCAGCTCAGGGGCCGCGCGCAGGCGCCCCACTTCGATGCCGTTCCAGTTGCTGAGCTTCAGGTCGGCCAGGTCGGCCATGAAGCGGTGTTCGGCGTCGGACAGGGTCACCAGGCGGGTGATCAGTGCGGCCATCACCACTTCGCAGGCGCGCGCGTTGTTGCCGTCGTCCATCTTCACCGCCACGCCCAGGCCTTGTTCGGGCAGCGCGGCGCAGTAGACGCCTTCGGCGCCCACCTTGCAGAACACGCGCTCGCCCAGCAGCGCCATCACGCGGCTGTCGAAGCGCCCGGTGCCGGCCACCATGTCGGGCGCTGCGGCCACCGCGGCGCGCAGGCGCCGCGCCGCGCGTTGGTGCCCGTCAGACAGGCCCACGCCGGTGCCCACGCGGGCAAAAGCCCGCGCCAGGTGGCGCAGCGGCACGGCAAAGGTGGGGATGGAGCAGCCGTCGGTACCGACCGGTGTGTGCTTCAGGTCATGGCCGGTGGCGGCCTGCAGGGCGGCGGTGACTTCGCGCATCACCGGGTGGTCGGGCAACACATAGCCGCTGATGAAGGCGCGGCGGTCTTTGTCACCGGCCATCAGGCAGCCCAGGCAGACGAAGCCTGCATGCTTGCCCGAACAGTTGTTGTGCAGCGCGCTGGGTTCTGTTCCGGCTGCCGCCAGGGCCTTGATGGCGCCGTCGTGGTACGGCCAATGCGCCCCGCATTCCAGCGCCGCCACGTCCACCCCGGCCTTGGCCAGCATAGCGGCTGCGGTGCGGGCGTGGGCCGCTTCGCCGCCGTGTGATGCGCAGGACAGCGCCAGTTCGGCATCGCTGAGCTGCCAGCGTTCGGCGGCGCCGCTTTCCACCAGCGGCAGCGCCTGCAGCACCTTGACGGCCGAGCGCGGAAAGATGGGGCGGTCAATGTCACCCCACTGCGTGTGCACGGTGCCGTCGGCGTCGATGACGGCCACCGCACCGCGGTGGACCGATTCCGTGGCGCTGCCGCGCAGGGCGTGTACCAGAACCGGGTTGGCGGTGGTGCTGGCGAAGGGATTGCTGGCAACGGTGGTCGGGGTGTTCATGCACCACACTGTAGCGAAGCCCCGGGCCGTGCAGAATCGGCGCGCGAGCAAGTCAATCGAAAACGGGTTTCGCATTTACAGGGCGGCGTGCAGTTGATGGAAATTTGGGGCGTGGACTTCAGCAGTGCGCCCAGCAAGCGCAAGCCTGTGGTGCTGGCGCAAGGCCGCATGCGCGGCGCCGTGCTGCAACTGCAAAGCCTGCACATACTGCCGACGCTGGCGGAATTCGAGACCGCCCTGCGCCGCCCCGGGCCGTGGTTCGGCGCCTTCGACTTTCCATTCGGCCTACCCCGGGCGTTTGTGCAGGCGCAGGCCCTGGGCGACGACACGCGCAGCGTGATCACCGCGCTGCGCCAGCGTTGCCCCACCCGCATGGACTTCCGGGCGCTGGTCGACCAGTGGGGCAATGCGCGGCCGGCCGGGCAACGCCTGCTGCACCGCGCCGCCGACAGCGCCATGCCCGGCATCAGTTCCACCAGCCCCTTGCAGACGCGTTACGTACCGGTGGGCTTCATGTATTACGAAGGCTTGTCGCGCCTGGTGGATGCGGGCGTGCACCTGCCGCAGATGTGCGAGGGCGACAGCACCCGTGTGGCGCTCGAGGGTTACCCGGGTTGGCTGGCCTTCGAATTGATTGGCAGGCGTTCCTACAAGAACAGCGACGACAACGACCGCCTGCTGGCACGCAAGGACATCGTCGAGGCTTTGGAGCAAGGGCGCACCCGGCTGGGCCTGCGCCTGAAGCTGACGCCGGCCCAGGCCGGTGAGCTGGTGGCAGACGCTTCGGGCGACCGGCTGGACGCCGTGCTGTGCATGGCCCAGGCCGCGTGGGCACACCAACAGCCGGGCTACGGATTGCCGCCGGGCCTGGACTCGGTGGAGGGCTGGATCGTCGGCGCGGGTGCGGGCTGAAGCAGGCCGGTGTTTGCGGCGTCAGGCCATGCGGCGCGTGGGCTGCGCGGCGGTGCTCGGCGGTGCTCAGGCCGGTGGTGTGCCGGTGCCGTCGCGTGCGTCTTGCGACGCCTGCGAGTTGGCGTCGGTCCCATCGCCGCCCGTGGGTGGGTTGGAGCTGGCTGAAGGTTCTTCGGCCACCGGCGCAGCCGCCGCGTTGGCAGCGGCAGGGGGTGGCGCGTCACGTTCCAGCCATTCGCGGTCCAGCGTGGCCAGGGCTTGTTGCACGTCGTCGGAATTGCGGCGCAATGTGGCGCGCAGCTTCAGTCGCTGGCGCAGCAGCGTGTCGCGCAACGCATGCGCGGCCGCGCGGTGTTGGTCGGCGGCATCTTGCGCGCCCATGCGTTCGGCCAGCAGCGCCTGCAGGCTCAGATGGGCCAGGCGCAGGCGCGGCGGATGGTCGGCCGACAGCATGGGGCCCAGCATCTGGGCTTCGGCCCAGGCCGCGCTGTCATTGCCCAGCAGCATCGAAGCCTGGGCGCCATACAGCCGCGCCCACAGGCTGACGTTGGCGTAGCCGGCCTGACGGGCCAGTTCAATGCACTGGGTCAGCACCGGCAAGGCGTCGGTCGGGCGGCCGCCAACCACCAGCGCCGAAGCAGCTTGTGTGCGCAGTTGCAGGTCGATGAAGTTGTCGGGCAGCGCGCCGCTTTGCGCCAGGGCGTGGTTGGCGTGTCGCAACATGCGCTGCGCGGTGGCCTGCATGCTGGTGGCATCACCGGCCAGGCGCTGCACTTCATGGGCTTCCAGCAGCACCGACAGCAGCGCTTCCAGCGTCTGCATCAGCATCGGGCGGTTGTGCAGTTCGCGTGCGCGCGACAGTGCCTGCAGCGCCAGGTTCTCGCCCACTGACACGTCGTGCAAGTGCCCGTGCAGAGCGCCCAGCACCGCCAGCGACTGCACCAGGGCCAGCGGCAGCACGCGCACGCGCGCCAGGCGCAACGCGTGGCGGGCCAGGGCCAGCGCCTCGACACCCTGTTCGTGTTCCATGCAGGTGGCGGACAGCAGACACAGCACCTCGCACGAGCGGGCATGTTCCTGCAGCGCATGCCACAGGGCCAGGGCCTGGCGGCCGGCCTGGAAAGCTTCGTTGTGCTGACCCAGGCTGTACAGCCGGTGCATGTCCTGGGTCTGCGCCTGCGCCTGCGCATGCGCTTCGGCAGGCAGCGGGGAGTGGGCTGGGTTGGCCGCGTCGGGGTTGCTCAGCACACCGCTGTCCAGCGCAAAACCGGCCACGGTGTCGCTGGCATCGGTTTCGCGCAAGTGGGCCAAGTCGCGAGGTGTCAAGCTGGGACTCAAAATAGCTGCATTCGTGCCCTGATGTATCCAATTGTGTCATTCGACCCGCCGCTACAGCTTCCCGTTACCCCCCCGGAACACGGGGTTTGGTGTGAAAGACTGGGCGCTTGTGTGGTGGCCTGCACTCGACCCTACCCAGCATGAAGAATGGGAAAACGCTGGCCGATGCAACGGGCGCTGCGCGGGCCTGGTTCAGCGGCCGCGGCTGGCAGCCATTTGAATTCCAGCGCGAGGTCTGGCAGGCCCTGACGGCCGGACGCAGTGGCCTGCTGCATGCCACCACTGGCAGCGGCAAGACCTACGCCGTCTGGCTGGGCGCGCTGCTGCGTGCGGCGCAGCTTGCAAGCGCCCCACAGGCAGCGGCTGGCACCGATGCAACGCTGACAGCTTCTGCGCGCGAAGGGCTGCGCGTGCTGTGGTTGACGCCCATGCGCGCGCTGGCCGCCGACACCACGCGCGCGCTGCAGGCGCCGCTGTCGGCCCTGATGCCCGGCTGGCAATTGGGCCAGCGCACCGGCGACACCACCAGCGCCGAACGGGCCCGCCAGGACCGCCGGCTGCCTCAAGCGCTGGTGACCACGCCCGAGTCGCTGAGCCTGCTGTTGTCGCGCGAACAAGCGCCGGCGGAACTGGGCGGCGTGCACACCGTGATCGTCGACGAATGGCATGAACTGATTGGCAACAAGCGGGGTGTGCAGGTGCAGCTTGCGCTGGCCCGTCTGCGCCACTTCAACCCGGGCTTGGTGGTGTGGGGGCTGAGTGCCACGCTGGGCAACCTGCCCGAGGCCATGGACACCCTGCTGGCAGCCCCTGTGGATGGGGCGCGAGAGCCGGGAACGCCAGCGCCATGCCTGGTGCAGGGCCGCATCACCAAAAGCCTGGTGGTGGACACGCTGTTGCCGCTGGATGCGGGCCGCTTTTCGTGGGCCGGCCATCTGGGCGCGCAGATGTGTCGCCCCGTGGTGGAAGAGATTGAACGGTCGGGCACCACGCTGGTGTTCACCAACACGCGCTCGCAGGCCGAGATCTGGTACCAGCTGCTGCTGCAGGAAAGGCCCGACTGGGCCGGCATCGTGGCCTTGCACCATGGTTCGCTGGACAAGGCGGTGCGCGAATGGGTGGAACTGGGTCTGAAGGAAGGCCGGCTGAAGGCGGTGGTGGCCACTTCCAGTCTGGACCTGGGTGTGGACTTTCTGCCCGTGGAACGTGTGCTGCAGATCGGCAGCGCCAAAGGCGTGGCGCGGCTGCTGCAACGCGCCGGCCGCAGCGGTCACGCACCCGGCCGCGCCAGCCGCGTGACCCTGGTGCCCACGCACACGCTGGAACTGGTGGAAGCCGCAGCGGCCCGCCAGGCGGCCATGGCCGGCCAGGTGGAGGCCCGCCGCAGCCCCGACAAGCCGTTGGACGTGTTGGTGCAACACCTGGTGACGGTGGCCCTCGGCGGCGGCTTCGCCGCCGACGAGTTGCAGGACAGCGGCGGCTTTGCCGTTGACGAATTGCAGGACAGCGGTGGCTTTGCCGCTGAGGGGTTGCAGGACAGCGGTGGCAATGCCGTTGACGGCACTCCAGGCGACACCGGAGTCGCAGCAGACGGTGCACCCGACACCCGGCGCTTCGGCGCGCAAGCCTTGCTGCAGGAGGTGCGCAGCGCCTGGGCCTACCGCCATCTCAGCGACGACGAATTCGCCTGGGCGCTGGCCTTTGTCTGCCGCGGCGGCACCAGCCTGACGGCGTACCCCGAATACCACCGCGTGAAGGTGGTGGACGGTGTCTGGCGCGTGCCCGACCGCCAGATTGCACGCCGCCACCGGCTGCAGATCGGCACCATCGTCAGCGACGCTTCGCTGGCGGTGAAGTGGTTCGGTGGCGGCCAGACGCTGGGCCATGTCGAAGAAGGCTTCATCGCCCGGCTGCACAAGGGCGACAACTTTGTTTTTGCCGGCCGGGTGCTGGAGTTCGTGCACATCCGCGAGATGGCCGCGTACGTGCGCCTGGCGCGCAAGGCCAAGGGCGCGGTGCCGGCCTGGAATGGCGGCAAGATGCCGCTGTCCAGCGAACTGGCAGCCGCCGTGCAGCGTGTGCTGGACGAAGCGGGCAGCGGCCAGCTGGAAGGGCCGGAACTGCAGGCCGCAGCGCCCATGTTGCAGGCCCAACAACGCTTGTCCCGGCTGCCTCACAGCAGCCGGCTGCTGGTGGAGCGCCTGCACACGCGCGAAGGCCACCACCTGTTCATCTACCCGTTCGCCGGCCGCAACGTGCACATCGGATTGGCGCAGCTGCTGGCCTGGCGCCTGGCGCAGCAATCGCCCAACACCTTCTCACTCAGCGTCAACGACTACGGTTTGGAGATACTGGCGGCTGAGCCGGTGGACCTGCAGGTGGCGCGCCAGGCCGGCTGGCTCAACGCAGACAACCTGCTGCAAGACGTGCTGGCGAGCCTGAACGCCGGTGAACTGGCGCAGCGCCGTTTTCGCGAGATTGCCCGTGTGTCGGGGCTGGTCTTTGGCGGCTACCCCGGTGCGCCAAAAAGCATGCGGCAGTTGCAGGCTTCCAGCAGCCTCTTCTTCGAGGTCTTTCGCACCTACGACCCCGGCAACCGCCTGCTGGGGCAGGCACAAGCCGAGGTGCTGCAGCAAGAGCTTGAACTGCAGCGCCTGTCGCAGACCCTGCAGCGCCTGCAGGCGCTGCCGCTGGACCTGGTGGAATTGAGAGTGGCCAGCCCCTTTGCATTCCCGCTGCTGGTGGAAAGGCTGCGTGAAGGGCTGTCGACCGAAAAGCTCAAGGACCGGCTGGACCGCATGCTGGCAGCTTCTGAAAAAGCCCTGGCGCCCGCCGCGCCGCGCGTGCCCCCAGTGCCCGCCGACCCGGGGTGACACCTCCGGGCGATGGCCCCATCGGGCGCACGTGCAGGCCGTGGTGCCGGATACAGTGCGCATTCCCAGATCCACACCCCTGCCCAGCCCCATGCGAGTTCATGCTTTTACGGCCAACTGCTGGCCTGTGCTGCTGCTGCTCGCCCTGTGGGCACCGGCCCAGGCCGCCGGGCCGCAGGCACGCGAAGCGCACGGGCCGCTGGAAGGTGCCGCCACGCGCGTGATCGACGGCGACAGCCTGTGGTTCACCCCCGCGGGCAAGGACCCGGTGGAAGTGCGGCTGGCCGACATGGATTCGCCGGAACTCTGCCAGGCGCATGGCGACGAGTCGAAGGCGGCCCTGACTTTGCTGGTGCTGAACAAACCCGCCCAGCTGCGCGGTGTGGCGCGGGACAGTTACGGCCGGCTGGTGGCGCGCCTGGATGTGGGCGGTGTGAACGTGGCCGAACGCATGGTGGAAGAAGGCCACGCCTGGAGCGCCCGCCAGCGCAACGACCGGGGCCCGCTGGTGAAGCAGGAACGCATGGCCCGCGCCCTGGGCCGCGGCTTACATGCCACGCCCGGTGCGGTGATGCCACGCGACTTCAGGCGCAACCACGGGCCCTGCCTGACCAAGGCTGCAAACTGAAGCCACCGGATGGCGGCCCGCGAGCTGCGGCCGCCGCTCAGCGCGGCAGGGGCCGCAGCTTCACCCAGCGCAGTTCCAGCTGGTCGTTGGGCCACTGCACCAGCGTCACGCGCTTGTTCATCGCCCAGGTCAGCATGCGGCGGTACAGCGGCACATAAGGCAGGTCATCGGCCACCATGCGCAGCACGGTGGTCACCATCGCGCGGCGCCGCGTCAGGTCGGGTTCGGTGCGGATGTTGTCGATCAACAGGTCCAGCTTCGGGTTGCTGTAGCGGCCGGCGTTGAAGGTGCCCAGTCCGGCCTTGTCGTGGGTGCGGAACAGGCCGTTGAGCGAATTCCACGCGTCGGGTGAGGCCGTCCAGCCGTATTCGACGAAGGCTGCCGTGCCCTGGCTCAACTTGGGGAAGAACTGGTTGCTGGGGCTGGTGCGCAGGCTGGTGCGGATGCCCACCTGGGTGAGCATGGCCGCCACCGCCTGGCAGACGTTTTCGCGCCAGGCCACGTTCACGCAGTCCAGCGGCACCGTGAAGCCGTTCGGGTAGCCCGCTTCACCCAGCAGCTGCCGCGCGCGGGCCGGGTTGTAGGGCAGGCGCTGGTCCAGCTCGGCCGGCGACCCGTCCACCAGCGGACTGAGGAAGGCGCCGGTGGTAACCGCCTGCCCGCGCAGCACCTTGTCCACGATCAACGGCATGTTGATGGCGTGGTACACGGCTTTTCTGACCCGCAGGTCCTTGAAGGGGTTGCGGCCCTTGATGTCGCTGCCCTCGAGTTCGTCGCGCGCCTGGTCAAAGGCCAGGTACTGCTGGCCGATGTCGGGCGTCTGCTGCAGCGTGATGCGCGGGTCGTTCTTCAGGCGCTGCACGTCCTGGTAGGGCGGGTCCAGCACCAGGTCGACCTCGCCGCTGGCGATGGCTGCCAGACGGGTGGCGTCGGACTTGATGGTCATCAGGCTGACCTCTTGCACGTTGCCGCTGCGCGGGTCAGCCCAGCCCCACCAGGAGGCGTGACGTTGCAGCACCGTGCGCACGTCGGGCTCATAACGCACCAGTTGCATGGGGCCGGTGCCGTTGGCTTGGCGCACGGTGGCTGTTTCCTGCCGGGCGTTGAAGTCCTGCGCCCGCTGCACGCCCAGCTTTTCGCTCCAGGCCTTGCTCATCATGGCCACGTACTGCAGCTTCTCGGGCAGCACGGCGTCGGGCGCTTCAAGTTGCACTTCAATGGTCAGCGGGTCGACCTTGCGCACTGCCGACACGCCCTTGAGCTGGAAGGCGCGCTGCGAAGGCGGCGTCATGGCGCGTTCGAGCGAGAACACGGCATCGTCGGCGGTGAAAACGCTGCCGTCGTGGAAGGTCACGCCGGGGCGCAGCCGCAGGCGCCAGACGGTCGGTGCGCTCATCTGCCACGACAGGGC
>JAYSXE010000155.1:0-3403 GCA_043717565.1 Burkholderiales bacterium
CACGCCGTAGCCGCGCAGCGCCACCACTGTGGCCGCCACGTCGCGGGCTGAAAAGGCACCATAGTGGTACAGCACGGCCACCAGAGCCTGCGGCAGCAGCAGCAGCGCCAGCGAACAGGGCAGCGCCAGCAGCAACACCAGGCGCAGGCCCCAGTCCAGCATGCCGCTGTAGGCTGCGTCATCTTGCCGTGCCTGCGCCGCAGACAACTGCGGCAGCAGCACCACGCCCAGCGCAACACCCAGCAAGGCGGTCGGAAACTCCATCAGTCGGTCGGCGTACGTCAGCCAGGACACGGCGCCCACAGCCACGTGCGTGGCGATCTGCGTATTGATCAGCAACGAGATCTGCGCCACCGATACACCCAGCACCGCCGGCGCCATCTGCCGCAGCACCGTGCCCACGCCAGGGTGGTGCCAGGCGCGGCGGATGGCCGCCGGCGCCAGCCCCAAGCGCGGCAGGCAACCCACCGCAGCCAGCGCGGGCAGTTGCACCAGCAATTGCAAAAGCCCGCCCAGCATGACGCCACCGGCCAGGGCATAGACCGGGGGCACGCCCAGGGTCTTGAACCACGGCGCCCCCCACCAGGCGGCAGCAATCACGCTCAGGTTCAGCAACACCGGCGTGACGGCCGGCACGGCAAAGCGCTTCCAGGTGTTCAAGATGCCGGCGGACAGTGCCACCAGCGACATGAATCCGATGTAAGGAAACATCCAGCGCGTCATGACCACCGCGCCGTCAAAGTCCGCCAGGCCCGAGCCCATCAGCCACACCAGCACCGGCGCCGCGGCCACGCCCACCACGCAGGCCAGCAACAGCACCCAGGCCAGCACCGTGGCCACGGCGTTGACCAATTCGCGTGTGGCTTCGTCACCGTCGCGCGCCCGCGTGGCCGCCAGCAATGGCACGAAGGCCTGCGAGAAAGCGCCCTCGGCAAACAGGCGCCGGAACAGGTTGGGAATGCGAAAGGCGACGTTGAACGCGTCGGTGGCTGCGCTGGCGCCGAAGCTGGCTGCAATCAACTGTTCGCGCACGAGCCCCGTGATGCGGGACACCAGGGTGAGCAGCGATACGGTGGATGCAGCTTTGAGAAGGTTCACTGAGCGAAGGTTGCGAGGCCGCCGGCATTATAGGTGCGGGGCCTGCAGGCCTTTCGCGGCTGCCAAAACCGTGCTATACTCAATGGTCTTTGTATCCGCGCCTGCACAGTGAAATGCTGCGCAGTGTGCACGGTCGCTGCAAAGCCGCAGCGCAAACGGTCAGCCCACCGGGTTCATCTTCCCGGCATTGACTGCGGCGCAGCGAGGCGGCCAATCGCAACCCTGTTCAATCCTGCAACTTCAAACACTGCAAACCCATAAAGCATGGCCACCTCGTCCAAAGCCAAGAAGAAAACCGTTCGCCTCGCATCGGGCCTGAAGCGCGCCCGTCAAGACGTGGTGCTGAACGCCCGCAACAGCGCCCTGCGCTCACACTTCCGCACGGTGGTGAAGAACGTGCAGAAGGCGGTCACCGGTGGCGACAAGACCAAGGCGGTGGAAACTTTCAAGTCCGCACAAGGCATCATCGACTCCGTGGCCGACAAGGGCATCTTTCACAAGAACAAGGCCGCCCGACTGAAGAGCCGCCTGTCAGCCAAGGTCAAGGCGCTGGCCCTGGCCGCTTAAAGACCGCGGCCTGCGTGCTGCACCAAAAAGCCCGCTTCGGCGGGCTTTTTTGCGTCAGGCCAGGTCGCGCCGCGGTGCGTTTGCGCACTTGGCCCACGACCTGAGGACACCGCGGCTGCTCGCCTCCATTCGTGCTGGCCGGCACGGCCGCGCAGGCCTTGCTGCCGCTATTGCGGCTGCGGGTCGCCCGGGGCCGCGGGCGTCACTTCAGACACTTCCAGTTGGTTGTCGCGGGCAAAGTTCATCACGAAGTCCCAGGCCATGGGCTCGATGCCACGCAACGCGTCGTTGACCAGCACGCACTTCACGCCGTCCTGCACATTGGGCACGCAATACGGTGAATAGCCGATGTAGGCACCGATGCCGCCGCTACCGCCGCCCGGGCGGAAAGACGACATCGCACCGGCCAGACGTTCGGCCCAGTCGCTGGGACGAAAAGTCTGGCCGCCCAGGGTGCGGCCCAGGATGATGTACTGACGCGGCTTGGTGGGCTTCATGGTGACGGGCGGCGCCCGCTCTATGGCTAACACGGGGGTGCCCCCACCGGGCCCAGCCTGCCGTGGAGCAGTCCACAGACCGGGCGGCGCCGGCACCGGACCAGCGGTCACCGTTGGGATCGCCGAGATTGTGCCAATATTTTGTTGCGTTGCAGCAAGCATGATGCGTGCCCGGACCACCACAAGGCCGGCCTGTTGACTGGAATGCATGGAAAGGCCCGACCGCAAGCGTGGATCAGGTTCACCCGATGTGCTTCGGCCGCCGCAGGCACCGCCTTTAGAATCAATGACGGCCGGTTCGTGACCCTTCCGTCACCACCCGGCACTTTTTTGCAAGCCGACCCAGGAGTCCCGCATGAACGCGCCCGAGCCCGCCATGAAAGCGCCCACCGCCGCCCCGCGCGCGCTGCCCCATGTGCTGAACACTTATGGCCGCCTGCCCATCGCGCTGACACACGGCAAGGGTTGCTGGGTGTGGGACACGAATGGCAAGAAGTACCTGGACGGCCTGGGCGGCATTGCCGTCAACACGCTGGGCCACGCCCACCCCAAGCTGGTGCCGGCGCTGCAAGACCAGGTCGCGCGCATGATCCACAGCTCCAACTACTACGAAGTGCCGCTGCAGGAGACGCTGGCAGCCAAGCTGTGTGAACTGTCGGGCTTGAGCGGCGCCTTCTTCTGCAGCACGGGCCTGGAAGCCAACGAAGCCGCGTTGAAGATTGCGCGCAAGTACGGGCACGACAAGGGCATCGACCGGCCGGAAATCATCGTCTATGAAAAGGCCTTCCATGGCCGGTCGATCGCCACGCTGTCGGCCACGGGCAACCCCAAGGTGCAAGCCGGCTTCGGCCCGCTGGTGGAAGGCTTTGTGCGCGTGCCGTTGAACGACCTGGCTGCGCTGGAAGAGGTGGCGCGCACCAATCCCAACGTGGTGGCGGTGTTCCTGGAAACCATTCAGGGCGAAGGCGGTATCAACGCGTCGCGCTGGGAGTATCTGCAGGGGCTGCGCAAGCTCTGCGACCGGCACGACTGGCTGCTGATGCTGGACGAGGTGCAGTGCGGCATCGGCCGCACCGGCAAGTGGTTCGCCCACCAATGGGCCGGCATCAAACCCGACGTGATGCCGCTGGCCAAGGGATTAGGCTCGGGCGTGCCCATCGGCGCGCTGGTGGTGGGTGAAAAGGCTGTCAACGTGTTCGGCCCCGGCAACCACGGCACCACCTTCGGCGGCAACCCGCTGG
>JAYSXE010000156.1:0-19951 GCA_043717565.1 Burkholderiales bacterium
TGCAGCGTCAACGGCGCATACAGCGTCCAGCCCGCAGCCGGTGCGCCGCCGGGCATGAAGAACGAACCCACCAGCATCGATGCCGCCGGGATCAACAACCAGAAACTCAGGTTGTTCATGCGCGCAAACGCCATGTCGGCAGCGCCGATCTGCAGCGGCACCATCCAGTTCGCAAAGCCCACGAAGGCCGGCATGATGGCGCCGAACACCATGATCAAGCCGTGCATGGTGGTGAGCTGGTTGAACAGCTCGGGGTTCACGAACTGCAGGCCGGGCTGAAACAGTTCGGCCCGAATACCCAGGGCCAGCACACCACCCACCATCAGCATCGCGAAGCTGAACAGCAGGTACATCGTGCCGATGTCCTTGTGGTTGGTGGCGAACAACCAACGACGCCAGCCGTGCGGCGCGTGGTGATCGTGGTCATGGTCGTGGGCATGGTCTGCCGCGTGGCCTGCGCCTTGGGGAAGGACTGCACTCATGGGTGGCTCCTGGGACTCAATATCGTGTTCGGGAATTCGCGGTGGGTGGGCGGGGCGGCGTCTCAGCCCGCCAGGCCGATTTCCACGCGGCGCGCCTGGGCGGCGTCGCCTTTGCCGGCTTCAATCTGGGAGGGCTTGCGCAGCTCAATGCGGTCGGCAGCCACACCCGCCTGGGTCAGGCCGTCGCGCACAGCGAATGCCCGCTGCTTGGCCAACTCGGCGTTTTGCGCCGCACTGCCGGTCGAATCGACAAAACCCGACAGCGAAACCTTGGCGCCCGGGTTGGCTTTCAGGTACTTCACGGCTTCGGCCAACGCGGTCTGCGCCGCGCCGTCGAGCGCGGCCGTGCCACTGCCGAACAACACCGCCAGTGGCAGGCCACCGGCTGCGGCGGCAGGTGCAGCAGCCGTGGCGGGTGCTGCTGCGGCGGCGTTGGAGTCCCCGCCCGGCGCAAAGGCGAACTGCACGGGCTGGCCGGCACGGGCCGCGGCCAGTTCAGACGGCTGCACATATTTGCCGGTCTTGTTGCTCCAGGCGTTCTTGGTGTAGCTGATGACCGCAGCCAGCTCGGTGTCAGACAGCTGCTTCCAGGCTGGCATGGCACCGTTCGCGGCGCCGTTGAGCAGGATGTCGACCTGCTTTGCGGTGTCGTTCAGCACGATGGCACTGCCGTCCAACGCCTTGATGGGCCCGGCGCCCTTGCCGTCGGCCTTGTGGCAGGCGGCGCAGTTGGCGTTGTAGATCTTCTCGCCGCGGGCGATCAGGTCTTCCAGCTTCCAGACCTTGCTCGGGTCGTCTGCCGCTGCGGCCATTTCCTTCTTCTTGCCTTCCACCCACTTGGCGTAGTCGGCCTGGCTCACCACTTTCACGTGGATGGGCATGTAGGCGTGCTCCTTGCCGCACAGTTCGACGCACTGGCCGTAGTAGTCACCGATCTTCTCGGCACGGAACCAGGTGTCGCGCACGAAGCCCGGAATCGCGTCCTGCTTGACGCCGAGCGAAGGCACCATCCAGGCGTGAATCACGTCGTTGGCGGTGGTGATGATGCGCACCTTCTTGTCCACCGGCACCACCACGGCGTTGTCCACCTTCAGCAGGTAGTTGTCGCCAGCGGGCTTGCCGCTGTTGCTCATGGTGCGGTGGGCGACGTCCAGCGTGGCCAGGAAGTTGATGCCCTCGCCCTCACCCTTCAGGTAGTCGTAGCCCCACTTCCACTGGTAACCGGTGGCCTTGATGGTCAGGTCGGCGTTGCTGGTGTCCTTCATGGCCACCACGGTGCGCGTGGCCGCGGCACCCATCAAGATGACGATGATGAAAGGAACCACGGTCCAGGCGATTTCGACCGACACGCTTTCGTGGAAGCTGGCCGACTTGTGGCCCAGCGACTTGCGGTGCTTCAGGATCGAATAGAACATGACACCGAACACGGCAATGAAGATCGCCAGGCACACGATGAGCATGCCGTCGTGCAACAGCACCTGCTGCTCGCCGATCTTGGTGACCGGTGCATGCAGGTCCAGCTGCCGCACTTTCGGGCCGCCCGGCAGGTCGTTCACGGCCATGGCCGCTGTGCCGACCAGGCCCAAGGCTGCGGAAGCCAGCACCTTGCCGGCCGACAGCAGCGAGAACTTCTTCTGAAGGGCGAGATGCCCCGTTGTCGTGTTCTTCATCATGTTCACTTCGGTTCGAGTATTCAATCGATCGTACGGCCGGCAACCAGCCGGTGGCGAAGGGCTGCGCGCAGCTCCTGGGCAAAGACGGCCCGCAATTCGGGGCGCAGAAACCGGCCCACGTGCAGTGTCTGGCCGCGCGAGGAAAGCCGCACCAACGAGCCCTGGGCACCCGAGGGCTCGATGGTCAGGCCCTCGGTCATCAAATCGGTGCGCTGCACTTGGCTGCCGTAGTGCTGTTCCACCTGCAGCGAAGGGCCCAAGAGTGTGAGCTGTTCAAGGTCGGCGGCGTGGCGCGCAAACACCAGCAGCGCAATGCCCACGGCCAGCAGTTCCAGGCCGGCAAAGAACAACACCCACGGCGCCCCTTGGGCCAGGAAGAAGCCGCCGATGACCAACGACAGCATGCACAACGTCAGGTAGAAGAAGCCGAGCTGCCGGGGGCCCATAGAGCAGTTGCGCTTGAGCATCCACCGCACCGCTGCAGGGCGCCCGGGTGAGCCCGGTTCCAGCAACTGGCGCCCAAAAGGGGCCAGGGCCGCAGTGGAAACTTGCCAAGGAAGGGGAGCCGTGACGGTTGGCATGAAGTCGGATCTTGCGCTGGTGAAGTCTTGCGTCAATGGCCCACGCTCACTGATCGGCGGCGCTGGCTCTTTCAGTTGAGGTGCTGCGGCCCCAGCAAATCTGGGCGCAACGGTCCTGGCGAGGCAAATTTCAGAAACTCTTGATTCTAGCCGAGCACTGCCCGGGCTCATCGCCTCGAAGGTCGGCTTTTGGCCATCATTCGCAAGTCCTCCAGCGGCACCTGTGTGGTAGGCGCCACGCGGGGGCGGGGCAGCGGTTTGAAGGCATGTCCGTAGACTACTTCGAACGTCAAGGCTATGCGGCCATCAGGGCCAGCGCTGGCGGCCAGTGTCTGCAGCAGGCGCTGCTGCCAGCGGGGCGTGCGCAGGCCCTGTTCACGCCGGGGGTGGGCGTTGCCGCCCCAGAGCCGCAATTCGGCCACCGCAGCCTGCGCGGTGGGCCAGGTCAGGGTGACCTGTTCCTGGTCCATCACCGGGTCGGCGAAGCCAGCTTCGATCAACATGTCGCCCAAGTCGTGCATGTCCACAAAGGGCGCAAACGGTGATGGCCAGCCCGCGGCGGTGTACGCGGTTTGCAGGCCACCCAGCGAGCCGGGGCCCAGGGTGGAAAACATCAGAAAACTATCGACCGCCAGGGCGCGATGCCACAGGTTGAAGGCCTCTTGCGGGTCGTGCCAGAAATGCAGGCCCATGTTGGCCCAGACGAGATCGGCCGCGCCCGGTGGCAGCGTCTGCGGGCTGACAGGCCGGGGGGCCGCGCCCAGCCAACGATGCGGCGACCACCACGGAACCGCAGGCCTGGCCGACGCAGGCACCGGGCGATGGGCCATGCCGTCGGGTTCCAGCACCAGCAGTTCAGCCTTCGGGTAGGCCTGACGCAAGGTGTCGACGCTGGCGCCCATGAACGACCACCAGTCCAACACCCGCTCAGGATGCAGCCGGATGATGGGCAGTCGCTCAGCCATGCGGCGCCCCACTTCGGCGTGCAGCCAGGGCGGAACGCTGGCCGCATGCAGCCGGCGCGTGATGCGCAACAAGGCCGCAGGGTCTGCCAATCGCGTGGCTTTGGGGGCCACCGGTGTGGCACTCATGGCTTGCAGAAAATCGTCGGCCCCATTGGCGCCAGTATATTGAGACGATGCAGCACACCGGTCCCCAACTCGCCGGCAGGCCCGGACCGGGCCTGCGCGCATGGCCCAGCCAGTGCGAAGTCTGCCGACAATGGGGCAGCGCCCGCATCTGCAGCCCCTGCCGCCAACGCTTTGCGCAACCCGCCTTGCGTTGCACCCGCTGTGGCCTGCGCTGCGGCCCGGCACACGCCCAGGTACAAACCGTGTGCGGCGCCTGCCTTCACCAGCCGCCCCCTTTTTCCAGGACCGTTTGCGCTGTCGATTACCAGTTCCCCTGGGACCGCCTGGTGTCCGCTTTCAAGTTCCAGGCCCAGCCCGAACTGGCCGCGCCGCTGGCCGACTGCCTGGCCCAGGCGGTACTGCAACATCGGTCAGAAAACCCCGGCCTTGCGCTTCCGCAGGCGCTGCTGCCGGTGCCGTTGGCGGCGCCGCGGCTCGCACAGCGCGGCTACAACCAGGCCTGGGAACTGGCCCGCCATGTGACGCGCGCGCTGGGTGTGCAGGCGTGGCATGAGGTGTTGTCACGCCCGGTGGACACCAGCCATCAAGCCGGGTTGGGCCGCCAGGAGCGGCAACACAACCTGCGTTCGGCCTTCATGGTGGAACCGGCGCAGCGCGCCCGGTTGCAGGGCCTGCACGTGGCGCTGGTGGATGACGTGATGACCACGGGCGCAACGGTGGCCGAGGCCAGCCGGGAACTGCTGCGGTCGGGCGCGAGTCGTGTGGACGTTTGGGTCTTCGCACGCACGCCATCACCGCTGGTGGACGGCGCGTCGGCGGGCTGATCGACCATGTTCAACATCGTGCTGGTGGAACCAGAAATTCCGCCGAATACCGGCAACGTCATCCGGCTGGCCGCCAACACCGGGTGCCTCTTGCACCTGGTGGAACCGCTGGGTTTTTCGATGGACGACAAGCTGCTGCGCCGCGCCGGGCTGGACTATCACGAGACTGCCAGCGTCCAGCGCCATGCCAGCTGGTCCGCACTGGTGGCCAGCCAAAACCCAGATCCCGCGCGCTGTTTTGCCTTCACCACCCGGGGCACCCAGACCATGGCCAAAACGGCCTGGCAGGCCGGCGACTGGCTGCTCTTCGGCAGCGAAACGGCAGGGTTGCCTGCACCACTGAGAGACTCGTTCCCGCCCGCGCAGCGCGTCCGCCTGCCCATGCGCGCCGGCCAGCGCAGCCTGAACCTGAGCAATGCCGTGGCAGTGGTGGTGTTCGAGGCCTGGCGTCAGCACGACTACGCTGGCGGCAGCTGAAGCGGCCATCGCCTGGTGGGCAGGCCGGCTTCAGGATGTGGCGGCGCCCGTCCAGCCTTCGGCGCGCACCTGGCGGGCCATCAGCCGCTGCAGGGCTTCGGCCGGCGTTGTGCGGCCCTGCAACAGGTCTGCCACCGCTTCGGTGATGGGCATGTCCACACCCAGGGCCTGCGCGCGGCGCAGCACCACCGGTGCCGCAGGCACTCCTTCAGCCACATGGCCGAGTGACTGCACGGCCTGCTGCAGCGACTGCCCAGCCGCCAGCAGCAGGCCAACGCGGCGGTTGCGGGACAGGTCGCCGGTGGCGGTGAGCACCAGGTCGCCCAAGCCGGACAAGCCCATGAAGGTTTCGGGGCGCGCACCCAGTGCCACACCCAGGCTGGTCATCTCCGCCAGGCCGCGCGTGATCAGGGCCGCGCGCGCATTCAACCCGGTTTCGGGCAAACCGTCGACGACTCCGGTGGCGATGGCCAGCACGTTCTTGACAGCACCACCCACCTCGACACCAACCAGGTCGTCAGACGTGTACAGGCGCAGCGTGCCGGAATGAAAGGCCTGCACCGCCAGGTCCGCCAACGGTGCATGGGTGGTGGCCACCACCAGCGCGGTGGGCTGGCCGCGCGCCACTTCCAGCGCAAAGCTGGGGCCCGACAACACACCGCAGGCGGTGTTCGGAAACAGGCTGTCGGCAATCTCGTGGCCGAGCGCACCGGTGCCGGATTCGAAGCCCTTGCACAGCCACAGAGCGGGCTGCTCGCGGCCCAGCGCCTGCAGCTGCTCGCGCAGGCCGGCCATGGGTGTGGCGATCACCGTCAGGCCTTCACGGCCGTGCGCCAGCGCCTCGCTGCGGCTGGCGGTGTAGCGCAGTGGCGCGGGCAGCGCCACCTCGGGCAGGTAGAGCGCGTTCCGGCTGGTCTGCCGCATGGCAGCCGCTTGGCCAGCGCTGCGCGCCCACAGCAGGCAGTCGTGCCGGCTGCTGGCCGATGCGGCCAGCGCTGTGCCCCAGGCACCGGCGCCAAGGATCGCGATCTTCAAGGTTCAGTCAGGCCGCGCGTGGCGGCCCGCTGGTGCCCGTGTGCGCGCCCGGCGCACGCTGCGGTCTTCAGTTCGCGCCAGTGATGATGCGCGAACCACCGTTGCCCTGCGCGGCAGCTTGCTGTTGTTGGGCTTCAAACATGGCCTGGAAGTTGACTTCGGTCAACAGGATGGGCGGGAAGCCAGCGCGCGTGCAGACGTCAGAAACGATGGCACGCAGGTAGGGGTAGATCATCTGAGGGCAGACGATGCTGAGGATGCCCTGTCGCTGGTCTTCGGGCACGTTGCGGATTTCGAAGATGCCGGCCTGCTTGGCCTCGACCAGGAACAGCACCTTGTCCTTGACCTTTGTCGTCACGGTGGCCGCCACGGTGACTTCGTACACGTTGTCGGCCACGGTCTCGGCACCCATGGTCAGGTTGATGTCGACCTGGGGCTGGGTTTGTTCCAACAGGATGCCTGGCGAATTGGGCTGCTCAAGCGACAAGTCCTTGAGGTACATGCGCTGGATCTGGAAAACGGGGGTCTCGTCGGCCATGGTGGTGTTCTCTTGAAGTCAAAGCCCGGCGCCTCCATGGCGCCAAGTCGCAACCCGCGATTATGGCGGGTGCATTCAGCCCTTGGCGCAGCCGCGGCTCCAGCCGCGTGCCAGCACGCGTGACGCTTTTTGCTTGGGCGCCGTCTCAGGCCCCAAGCAGGCTGGCGAGCTCGCCGCGCTGATCCAGCGCCATCAGGTCGTCGCAACCCCCGACATGGGTGTCGCCGATGAAGATCTGCGGCACGGTGCGGCGCCCGGTAATGGTCATCATGTGCTCGCGCTGCGCCGGTTGCAGGTCGACACGAATCTCTTCAATCTGCCCCACGCCCCGCTGCTTGAGCAGCGCTTTGGCTCGGATGCAGTAAGGGCAGACTTCCGTGGTGTACATCTTGACGGGGGCCATCGAGCGTTCCTGTTGGTGCGAGATTGGGGATTCTCAGCCGCTTTGGCGGCCCGTGCAGCGGCCGCGCGCAAGGCCTGCGGGTCAGGCGCCCTTTTCGCCCTTTTCCATCGGCAACTGCGCGTCGCGCCAGGCCGCGTTTCCGCCGGACACCGCCACCGCCTTTTCGTAACCGGCCTTGCGCAGCTGCGCCGCAGCGCGCGAAGAACGTGAGCCCGTGGCGCACATCACCAGCACGGGGAGGGTTTTGTTGGTGGGCAAGAGCTTGGAGCCCTCCAGCTGACCCAGCGGCACGTTGCGCGCGCCCACCGCATGGCCGGCGGCATATTCGGCCGGTTCGCAGATGTCGATGAGCACGGCCTTTTCGCGGTTGATCTGGCGCACCGCTTCTGACGTGCCCACACTGCCGCTGCCGCCAACGTTGCCCTTGATCATGGGCCAGAGCAGCATGCCGCCCGATACGAAGGCCAGAAGGATGAGCGGCCAGTTGTCGATGATGAATTTCAAGGGGTGCGCCGCAGAGTTGCAAAACCGCGAATTATAGAATTGCGCTCATGCACAAGATTGTTCTGATCCGCCACGGCGAGAGCACCTGGAACCTGGAGAACCGATTCACCGGCTGGACCGACGTGCCGCTGACCGACACCGGCGTGGCCCAGGCCCGCCAGGCCGGGCGCCTGTTGCGCGAGGCAGGCATGGACTTTGACGTGGCCTACACGTCGGTGCTCAAGCGCGCGGTCTGGACCTTGTGGCACGCGCTGGACGAGATGGAACGCACCTGGCTGCCGGTGCAGCACGACTGGCGCCTGAACGAACGCCACTACGGCGCGCTGCAGGGCCTGAACAAGGCCGACATGGCGAAGAAGTTTGGCGACGAGCAGGTGCTGGTGTGGCGGCGCAGCTATGACACGCCACCGCCAGCGCTGGCCGCCGACGACCCCCGGGGCGAGCGCAGCGATGTGCGCTACGCGCGCCTGCAGCCCGAGCAGATTCCGCTGACCGAGTGCTTGAAAGACACCGTGGCCCGCGTGTTGCCCTTCTGGCAGGAACGCATCGTGCCGGCCGTGCAGAGCGGGCAGCGCGTGGTGATTGCGGCGCACGGCAACAGCATCCGCGCGCTGGTGAAGGTCCTTGACGGCATCGCCGACGCCGACATTGTGGGCGTGAACATTCCCAACGGCATTCCGCTGGTGTACGAACTGGACGAGCAGCTGAAGCCGCTGCGCAGCCACTACCTGGGCGACCCTGCCGCGGCAGCGAAAGCCGCGGCGGCCGTGGCCAGCCAGGGGCAGGCCAAGGGCTGAACCAGCGCGCGGCTAGGCCTGGCCGGCGTCCAGCGCCAGGTACTCGGCCATGACCTGCTGCAGGTGCGCAGCCAGCGCGCGGCGGTCGGCGTGGCGCACGCCCATGGGTGGCATCAGCTGCACCCGCACCTGCAAGCGGTCTGCACGGGCCACCGCCCAGATGCTCTGCGCCAGCGTGGTGTCGCCGACAAAACCCACCGCCAGGCTGAACGGCGACCGCGCATCAAAGAAGCGCAAGACCACCGGCTGGATGGGCGTTTCGGTGGAAATGGCGGCCTGCAGCAGGTTGGCGTGGAACGGCAGCAGCTCGGCACCGAGCCCCGTGGTGCCTTCGGGAAACACGGCCACGGTTTCACCACTGGCCAGCGCCTGCGCCATGGCGTGCACCACGCGCACCGCGTCGCGCTTGCGCTCACGCTCGATGAACAGCGTACCGGCGCCCTTGATCAACCAGCCCAGCAGCGGCCACTGCAGCACGTCGGCCTTGGACACGAAGCGAGCGTGCGGCGCGGCACTGTGGATGGCTGCAATGTCCAGCCACGACACATGATTGGCCACCAGCAAGGTGGCGCCGGGCCGTGGCGTGCCGCTGACGTGCAACTGCAAACCCAGGCAGCGCAGCAGGCCTGCCGACCACCACTGGATGCGCTCGTGGCGCTGCTGCGGTGTCATGCGCGGGAACCCGGTCATCACCAGCATGCCGTGCAGCACATGCAGCACGGCGCGCAACAGGCGGCCGACGGCTCGGACCGTACGCATCAGTAACGAAAGTAACGCGCGAACCATTGCGCGGGCATCGACTTCATACCCTTCACGCCAGGTCCGCTGCCCGGTAAGCCACCGTGCCCGCCACCAGGGTGCAACGCACACGGCCCGGCAGCGCCATGCCCGTACTGCCAAAGGCAAAGGGCGTGTGCTTGCCCTGGCTGGCCAACTGGTCGGGTGTCACGGCCCACTCGACGGCGGGGTCGAACAGACACAGGTCGGCCATGGCGCCTTCCACCAAGCGGCCGGCGCTGTTTTCCAGCGCACCCAGGCGGCTGCCCAGCACACAGGCCGGGCCGTGCGTGACGGTGGCCAGCGCCTGGTGCAGCGGCAAACCCAAGGCTGCACCCCAGTGCAGCGCCAGGCTCAGCAGCAGTTCCAGTCCGGTGGCACCGGGCTCGGCTTCACCGAAGGGCAGGTTCTTCATGTCGTCGGCCACCGGGTTGTGGTCGGACACCAGCGCGTCGATGCAGCCATCGGCCAGCGCGCGGCGCAGGGCCTCGCGGTCGGGGCCCTGACGCAGCGGCGGCTGCAGGCGCATGTCGGCATTGAAGTAGCCGATGTCCACGTCGGTGAGGTGCAGCGAATTGATGCTGACGTCGGCCGTGACCGGCAGGCCTTCGGCCTTGGCGGCGCGCAGCAGTGCCACACCTGCAGCACTGGAGATGCGGCACAGGTGCACACGGGCCCGGGTGGCGCGCACCAGTTCGAAGATGGTGTGCAGTGCGATGGTCTCCGAAAGCACCGGCACGCCCGACAAGCCCAGGCGCGTGGCCATGGCGCCCTGCGCTGCCACGCCCTTGTCCAGCCAGGCGTCTTGCGGACGCAGCCACACGGTGTAGCCGAAGGTGGCCGCGTACTGCAACGCGCGCTGCAGCACCAACGTGTCTGACACCGCGGCGTCGGCCTGCGCAAAGCCGATGCAACCGGCATCGGTCAGCTCGGCCATCTTGGTCAGCGCCTGGCCTTGCAGACCTTTGGTCAGCGCACCCAGCGGAAACAGCCGGCAGCGCGACAACTTGCGCGCCCGCAGCTTCAGCATCTCCACCAGGCCGGGTTCGTCCAGCACCGGGTCGGTGTCGGGCAGGCAGACCAGGCTGGTCACGCCACCGGCCGCTGCGGCGGCCAGTTCGCTGTCCAGCATGTTGTCGTGTTCCTGGCCGGGCTCGCGCAGGCGCGCGGCCAGGTCTACCAGGCCTGGTGCCACCACCAGGCCGGTGGCGTCGATCACCAGGCCGGCCGGTGTATCGGCCGGCACGCGGCCGATGACCACCACCCGTTCGTCGTGGATGGCGATGTCGGCCACCTCGTCGCGGCCGCTGGCGGGGTCGATGACACGGCCGTTGCGAATGACGATGTTCATGTGGCCTGGTTCCCGGCAATGGTGCTCATCACGGCCATGCGCACGGCAATGCCGAAGGTGACCTGCGGCAGGATCACGCTCTGCCGCCCGTCGGCCACGGCCGAGTCGATCTCGACACCGCGGTTGATGGGCCCGGGGTGCATCACGATGGCATCGGACTTGGCCAGCGCCAGCTTGTCAGCCGTCAGGCCATAGCTCTTGAAGAACTCACCGGCGCTGGGCAGCATGGCCCCACTCATACGCTCGTTCTGCAGCCGCAGCATGATGATGACGTCGGCACCGCGTATGCCCTCGGCCATGTCGTGGCACACACGCACACCCATCTGCGCCAGGTCGCCGGGTACCAGGGTCTTCGGGCCCACGGCGCGGATTTCCGGCACGCCCAGCGTCGTGAGCGCGTGGATGTCGGAACGCGCCACGCGCGAATGCACGATGTCACCGACGATGGCCACGGTGAGCTGCGAAAAATCCTTCTTGTAGTGGCGGATGGTGTACATGTCCAGCAGCCCCTGCGTGGGGTGGGCATGGCGCCCGTCGCCAGCATTCACCACGTGCACGTGCGGCGCCACATGTTGCGCAATCAGGTACGGTGCGCCGCTTTCGGCGTGGCGCACGATGAACATGTCGGCGTGCATGGCGCTCAGGTTGGCGATGGTGTCGAGCAGGCTTTCGCCCTTGGCCGTGCTGCTGCGCGCGATGTCGAGGTTGATGACGTCGGCGCTCAGGCGCTTGGCCGCGATCTCGAACGTGGTGCGCGTGCGCGTGCTGTTCTCGAAGAACAGGTTGAAGATGCTCTTGCCGCGCAGCAGCGGCACCTTCTTGACCTCGCGGTCGTTGACGCTGAGAAACGTGCCCGCGGTATCCAGGATCTGCGTCAGCACCGCACGCGGCAGGCCTTCGATGCTGAGCAGGTGAATGAGCTCACCGTGGCTGTTGAGCTGGGGGTTTCGGCGCGACAGCATCTAGGTGCGTTCTCCAGCAGGTTCACGCAGGGTGAAGCTCAAGGTGCCGTTGTCGGCACGGGCCAGTGACAGGCGTTGCCCCGGCGCCACCTGCACCTGCGCAGCGGCGAAGGCCGCCGCCACCGGAAGTTCACGCCCACCCCGGTCAACCAGCACCGCCAGTTGCACGCTGGCGGGGCGGCCGTAGTCGTACAGCTCGTTCACCACCGCGCGGATGGTGCGGCCGGTGAACAGCACGTCGTCCACCAGCACGATGTGGCGGCCTTGGATGTCAAAAGGCAGCCGCGTGGCGTCTGAACCGGCCAGGCCGCGCGAGCCAAAATCGTCGCGGTGCAACGTGCTGCTGATGACGCCCCAAGCCTTGTCGCCGCCCGGCAGTGCCAGATCGCGCTGCAGCCGCTCGGCCAGCCAGGCGCCGCCGCGCCAGATGCCCACCAAGCCGCTGTCGGGCTTCAGCAGGCCGCGCACGCCTTGCAGCAGCAGCAAGTACAGGGCCTCGGCGTCAAGCGGTTGCATCGTTGCCTTGTGCGATGGGGTTGAGATACTGGTTCAGGATGATGGCGGCCGCGGCGGCGTCGGCGTCGGCAGCGCCGCCGGCCAGTGCTTCGGTGGTGGTGTAGCGCTCGTCAACTTCGTGCACCGGCAACCCGAAGCGTCCGCGCAACTGGCGCGCAAAACGCTGCGCCTGGCGCGTGTTGTCGTGCGGCTGGCCGTCGGGGTGCCAAGGCACGCCCACCACCAGCGCATCGGGCTGCCACTGTTGCAGCAGCTGCGCCACCTGCGCAAAACGCGCCTCGCCCAGCGTGGCGATGGTGGTCAGCGGTTGCGCCTGCGCGAGCAGGCTGTTGCCGGTGGCCACACCCACCCGGCGCGAACCGTAGTCGAAGGCCAAGTAGCTGCGGTGCGCCGCCGCAGGCTGGGCGCGTTCGCTCGGATCAGCGGCCGCCGTGTGGCCCGCAGCCTCAGGCATGGCCGGCCTCTTGCGACAGCATCAAGGGGTCGAAGCCCAGCAACGCCATGGCGCGGTCGTAGCGCTGCTCGACCGGGGTGTCGAAGATGACGGCCGGGTCGGCGTCCACGGTCAACCAGCCGTTGCGGCCGAGTTCGTCTTCCAGCTGGCCGGCCTGCCAGCCGCTGTAACCCAGCGTGACCAGCACGCGGTGCGGGCCCGATCCATCGGCCAGCGCTTCCAGCACGTCCTTGCTGGTGGTCATCGCCAACCCGCCGGGCACCGACAAGGTGGAGCTGTACGGCATCTGGTCTTCGCCGCGCTTGTCGTGCAGCACAAAACCGCGTTCGGTCTGCACCGGCCCGCCAAAAAACACCGGCTGCTCGGCCAGTTCGGCGCGGTCCAGCTGCAGTTCAACCTTCTCGAACAGGTTCTTCAGCTTGATGTCGATGGGCTTGTTGATGACCAGCCCCAGGGCACCCTTGTCGTTGTGTTCACACAGGTAAACCACGGTGCGCGCGAAGGTATCGTCCAGCATGCCGGGCATGGCAATGAGAAACTGGTTGGTGAGATCGATGCGCTGGGCGTTGGACATCCCCGCATTCTAGGAGGCCGCCGGGCCCGGCCACCACGGCTCGTGCAGCGGCCACGAAGCCCGGTCAAGCACCCCGTCATGCCCGGACTCGCAACACCGGCGACACTGCAACCCATGACCGCCATGCAGCACAGACCCGCCAGACACCAACCCCCTTCCATGGACCACGCACTGGTCTGGCTGCGGCGCGACCTGCGTGTGGACGACCACGCGGCGCTGTACCACGCGCTGCGCGCAGCGCGCCACGTGTGGTGCTGTTTTGTCTTCGACAGCGCCATCCTCGGCCCCCTGCCGCGCGCAGACCGGCGCGTGGAATTCATCCGCGACAGCCTGGTGGGGGTGGACGCCGAACTGCGCGCGCTGGCCGCTTCGCATGGGGTGGAAGGCGTGGCCCTGATCGTGCGCCACGGCGACGCGGCGGCCGAGGTGGTGCAGCTGGCCCGCGAACTGCGCGTGCAGGCCGTGTACGCCAACCACGACGACGAGCCCGCGGCGCTGGCGCGTGATGCGCGCGTGCGCGGGCTGCTGGCCGGCCAGGGCGTGGCGCTGCACACCAGCAAGGACCATGTGGTGTTCGAGCGCAGCGAAGTGCTGACCCAGGGCGGTGGCGCATTCAGCGTGTTCACGCCCTACAAGAACGCCTGGCTGAAGAAGCTGTCGCCCTACCACCTGAAGGCCTACCCGGTGGCGCGCCATGCCGGCGCGCTGGCGGCCACACCGCCCGCAGCCGCAGGCGTTCCCAGCCTGCAGGCGCTGGGCTTCGAGCCCACCAACCTGCATCAACTGAAGCTGCCCAGCGGCCCCGCGGGTGGGCAGGAACTGTTCGAAGATTTTCTGCAACGCATCGACCAGTATGCGCAGACCCGCGACCATCCGGCCATCAAGGGCCCCAGCTACCTGAGCACGCACCTGCGTTTTGGCACCGTCAGCATCCGCCAGCTGGCCCGCGCAGCCCATGACCGCATGGTGGCGGGCAGCCGTGGTGCCGAGGTCTGGCTGTCTGAACTGATCTGGCGCGACTTCTATCACCAGATCCTGCACCACCACCCGCGTGTGGCACAGCACGCCTTCAAGCCGGCATACGACGCCATCAAGTGGGAACACGGCAAGGCGGCTGACACGCTGTTCAAGGCCTGGTGCGAGGGCCGCACCGGCTACCCCTTGATCGATGCGGCCATGGCGCAGATCAACCAGACCGGCTACATGCACAACCGTCTGCGCATGGTGGTGGCCAGCTTCCTGACCAAGGACCTGGGCCTGGACTGGCGGCGCGGCGAGGCCTACTTTGCGCTGCACCTGAACGACTTCGATCTCGCCGCCAACAACGGCGGCTGGCAGTGGGCCGCCTCATCGGGCTGCGACGCCCAGCCCTACTTCCGCATCTTCAATCCTGTCAGCCAGAGTGAACGCTTCGACGCCGACGGCCGCTTCATCCGCCGCTACCTGCCGCAACTGGCGGGCCTGCCCAATCAGGCCTTGCACGCACCCTGGCTGGCCCGGCCGGTGGACCTGGCGGCGGCAGGGGTGAAACTGGGCACCGACTACCCGTGGCCCGTGGTGGACCACGCCGCGGCGCGCGCACTGACACTGGAGCGTTATGCGGTAGTAAAGCAAGTCGCCTGATGTGTGAATCGGGCCCGCACCAGCTGGCGCCAGACGACCACCGGGAAACCGGGCGACCGACACGGCGCGCCACAGGGCAACAGCTCCGTCCAACCACCTAGAATCAGGACCTGAAGCAGGCCGGGCTCCCGACCAAAGGCCGGTCGCCACGCCAAAGCCGGTGGCTATGATCTTGCGCACTTTCGTCACCCGCGTGACGACCTGGCGCGTTCAATTTCCCTTCTTTTTCGACATGGCCTTTGCGCGTCAATGGACAGGGATGCGCGAGAACACTCCACGCAGTCCGACACCTTCGCTATCAGACCACCACCATGAGCACCGTCACCATCGAATTCACATCCCAGCGCACCAGCCCGCAAGGCCACAGTGCGGTGGAGGCGGGCATCCGGGTCTTTGTGGTTGATGACCACCCCCTGGCCCGCGATGGTCTGGCTGCCATGCTGAACACCAGCGACGACATCGAATGGGTGGGCGGCGCGGCCACGGCGGCCGACGCACTGCGCGACGCACCGGCCATGCAACCCGATGTGCTGCTTATCGACGACGACCTGCCCGGCATGGACGGCACGCAGGCTGTGCACCTGCTGCGTCAACGCCTGCCCGAAGCCCGGTTCCTGATGCTGATGCGCGAACCCGATGCCGGCCATGAACGGCGCGCCAGCGAAGCGGGCGTGGCCGCCGTGCTGTCCAAGACCGCCACCCTTGACGAATTGACCGCGGCCGTGCGCGCTGCCCATGTCAGCAGCACGCCGGCCGAGCGGAGCAGCGACTTCCCTGCACCTGCCAGCCAGCCGCAATTGGGTACCGACCTCACGGGCCGCGAACGCGCCTTGCTGACCTTGCTGTCGCGTGGCCTGAGCAACCAGGACATCTCGGCCACGCTGGGCATCGCAGTGCCGACGGTGAAGTTCCACATGTCCAACCTGATGTCCAAGCTGGGTGTCGAGAACCGCACCTCCGCAGTGCTGGTGGCGCTGCGCAACGGCTTGGTCCAGACCGCCTGAGGCGCAGCGCCGAGGGCGCCGCCGGCAGGGCCTTCGCTCAGGCGGCGGTTTGCTGTGAAGCGACCTCGGGCTTGCCGCGGCGCAACAGGCGCTTGAACAGCACGATCAGGTCGTCCACATAGGTGTAGAGCACCGGAATCACCAGCAGGCTGAGGAACGTGGACGTGATCAACCCGCCGACGACCACGATGGCCATGGGCGCCCGGAAACTGGGGTCGGTGCCCAGACCGATGGCAATGGGCAACATGCCGGCGGCCATCGCGATGGTGGTCATCACGATGGGCCGGGCGCGTTTGTGGCAGGCGTCGATGACGGCCGCCCAGCGGCCCATACCCTGGTCGCGCCGCGCGATGATCACGTAGTCCACCAGCAGGATGCTGTTCTTCGTGGCGATGCCCATCAGCATGATGAGGCCGATCATGCTGGGCATGGACAGCGCGGTGGATGTGACAAACAGCGCGAGGAAGGCGCCCGGTATCGACAGCACCAGCGCCCCCAGGATGGTGGCCGGCTGCACGAAGTCCTTGAACAGCAGCACCAGCACGATGTAGATGCACAGCACGCCGGTCAGCATGGCCAGACCAAAACTGGTGAACAGTTCGGCCATCACTTCGGCGTCGCCCAGTTCGGCCTGCGTCACGCCCGGCGGCAGGTTCTTCAGGCTGGGCAGGGCTTCCACCGCTTCCTTGACCGAACCCAGCGGCATCTGGTTGAGTTCAACCTCCAGGTTCACGTTGCGGCGCCGGTTGTAGCGGTCGATGGTGGCGGGCCCGCTGTCGATGGACACCGTGGCCACCTGGCCCAGCATCACCGGGCCGTTCTTGCCCGGCACCGGCAGCTGCTCGATCAGGCTCAGGTCGGCGCGCGCCGATGCCGGCAGGCGCACCACGATGGGCACCTGGCGCTGGCTGAGGTTGAACTTGGCCAGGCCCTGGTCGTAGTCACCGGCGGTGGCGATGCGCAGGGTGTCGGCAATGCCGGCGGCGGTGACGCCCATGTCGGCGGCCCGTGCCGGGTCGGGGCGCACGATGAGCTCGGGTCGCACCAGGCTGGAACTGGAGGTGACGGCGCCAATGCCGGCGATGCCGCGGATCTCGCGTTCCACCACCGCAGCGTGTGCAGCGAGCGCGGCACCATCGTCGGCCGACAACGACAACACGTACTTTTCCGCGCTGGCGCCGAAACCCACCTTCACGCGCGCGCCTGGCAGCGCCTGCAGCGCTTCACGCAACTGGTTTTCAATGGCCTGCTTGGACAAGCCAGGCCGATCGCCGCGCGGTGTCATGTTGATGGTCAGCGTGGCCTTGGTGGCGTCGGACAGACCGGCGCCGGGCGAAAAGGTGTCGGCGCCGGCGTTGCCCGCACCCACCGCGGTGTAGATCAACTTCACGTGGCTGTTCTTCTGCACGATCTCGCGCGCCTGCTCGGCCGCCGCCAGGGTCTGTGCATAGGTGCTGCCCGGTGGCACCGTCACCGTCACCTGGGTCTGGCTCAGGTCGTCAGGCGGGATGAAGCCCGTGGGCAGGTAGGGCACCAGCATGAATGAACCGACAAAGAACACGGCAGTGGCCAGCAGCGTCAGCACGCGGTGCTTCAGGCACCAGCCGGCCCAGCCCAGATAGAGTGTCAGCCAGCCCGGTTCTCGGTGTTCGTTGCGCGGCGGGCGCAGCACGTAGGCCGCCATCATGGGCGTGAGCATGCGCGCCACCACCAGCGAGACAAACACCGCGATGGCCGCCGTCCACCCGAACTGCACGAAAAATTTGCCCGGCACGCCGGCCATGAACGCGGTGGGCAGGAACACGGCGATCAGCGTGAAGGTGGTGGCAATCACCGCCAGGCCGATTTCATCGGCGGCTTCCATCGCGGCCTGCAAAGGCGTCTTGCCCATGCGCAGGTGGCGCATGATGTTCTCGATCTCGACGATGGCATCGTCAACCAGGATGCCCACCACCAGGCTCATGCTCAGCAGCGTCACGGTGTTCAGCGTGAATCCGAACACGTAGTGCATGGCCGCGAAAGCCGGCACGATGGACAGCGGCAGCGCGGTGGCCGCCACCAGGGTGGCCCGCCAGTCGCGCAGGAAGAGCCACACCACCAGCACGGCCAGCAGCGCGCCTTCGATCAGCAGGTACATGCTGCCGTGGAAGTTCTCGACCACAGGGTCGACGAAGTTGAAGGCTTCGGTGACGGTGACATCGGGGTGCGCCGCACGCAGCTTGTCCAGCGTGGCGCGCACACCGTCGGCCACGTCAGTCTCGCCAGCGCCGCGCGAACGCACGATCTCGAAGCCCACCACCGGCTTGCCGTTCAGCAGCGCGCCGCTGCGTTTTTCGGCCACGGTGTCGGTGACGGTGGCCACCTGGTCCAGCCGCAGCCGGCGGCCCCCAGGGAAGGCCAGTTCCAGGCGCCCAAGCTCGGCCGCGCTGGCCACGGTGGCCAGCGTGCGCACGCTCTGCTCGATGCCGCCCACGTCGGTGCGGCCGCCAGCGGCGTCTTGCTGTACCACGCGCAACTGGCGCGACACGTCGGCAGCGCTGATGTTCAGCGCCAGCAAGCGGGCCGGGTCCAGTTCAACCCGCAGTTCGCGCGTGACACCACCCACCCGCGCCACGCTGCCCACGCCACGCACGGCCAGCATCGCACGCGTGACCTCGTTGTCGACAAACCAGCTCAGCGCTTCTTCGTCCATGCGGCTGGAAGCGACGGTGTAGGTCAGGATGGGGGCGCCGGCCAGGTCCACTTTGCTGATGGTGGGGTCGCGCAGGTCGGCCGGCAGGTCTGACCGCACACGGGACACGGCCGAACGCACGTCGTCCAGGGCCTCCTGCGTGGGCTTTTCAAGGCGGAATTCCACCGTGACGCTGGCCACGCCGTCTTGCACCTTCGTGTAGATGTTCTTCACGCCCTGCAGCGAAGCGACGGCGTTTTCCAGCTTGCGCGCCACCTCGGTTTCCATCTGCGCAGGGGCGGTGCCGGGCAGGCTGGCGGTGACGGTGATGGTGGGCAGGTCGATGTCGGGGAACTGCTGCACCTTCATGGCCGAAAAGCCCATCAGTCCAGCCAGTGTGAGCAGCACAAACAGCATCACCGCAGGAATGGGGTTGCGGATGCACCAGGCAGAGACGTTCATGGTCGCGAAGGATCTGGGTTGGTTGCGCGCTGCAGGTCAACGGGGCGCCGCAGCGCTGGCCGGTGCCGCACCGCCCGCTGCCGCCGTGCCCGCCGCCAGCACGCGCACCGTGTCGCCGTCGGCCAGGAAACCGGCGCCAGTGGCCACCACCCGCGCGCTGGCGTCCAGGCCCGACAGGATCTCGACACGGTCGCCAACACGCCGGCCGGTCTGCACCTTCGTCTGCGCCACGCGGTCGCCGGCGCCCAGCACGAAGACGTAGCTGAAACCCTCGCGCAGCAGCACGGCCGACTGCGGCAATGTCACCGCGGCGCTGCTGCCCAGCTGGAATTCGCCGCGTGCATACATGCCGGCCTTCGCCGCGCCCGGGGCCAGCACGGCCAAAGCCACGGCCGGCACTGCGGCGCCCCCGAGATCCACATACACCAACCCGTTGCGGCTTTGCGGGTCGAGCGTCGGCCCGACCATGCGCACCCGCCCAGTGACCGGCGCGCCGCCCACCGGTTGCACCAACACCTGTTGGCCGGTGGCGATGCGCGACAAATCGGTGGCGGCCACCTCGGCACGCCATTCCAGCCGGCCCTGGCGGATCAGCTTGAACAGTTCCATGCCCGCAGGCACCACGGCACCCACGGTGGCGTTGCGCGACGAAATGATGCCGCTGTCGGGCGCCAGCACGCGCGCCTGCGCCAGCCGCAGTTGCTGCACCTTCAGCAGCGCCCGCTGCGCCTGCACACGCGCCTGTGCCGTGCGTTCCTGCGTCAACAACTGATTGATGGCCTGGGCCGACAGCACGCCCGTGGGCTGCAGGTCGCGCGCCCGCTGCGCGTTGGCCGCCGCCTCGGCCAGCGTGGCTTCGGCCTCGGCCACCAGCGCTTCGGACTGGGCCAGTTCAGCCTGCGGCAATGCGGTGGCAAAGGTGGCCAGCAGCTGGCCGCGCTTGACCGTGTCACCCACGTTGACGTGCACTTCGGCCAGGCGCCAGCCATTGCCTTCGGCGCCCACCACGGCTTCCTGCCAGGCATGGATGCTGCCGCCCGCTTGCACCGACTGCGACAGCGTGGCGCGTTGCGGCTGGGTGAAGTTCACCGTCAACACCGGTCTGGCCACGGCGGCTGTGGCGGCGGGCTTGTCAGCGGCCGAGGCGGAGAG
>JAYSXE010000157.1:0-19931 GCA_043717565.1 Burkholderiales bacterium
CGCCCTCGGCCATCACGCCCGGTTGCGCGGGCAGATCCACCAGCACCCAATGGAAAAAGTCGGCGCGCGGCAGGTTGGCGGGCACCTCGCGCCCGGGCCGGTTGACGTCATCGGCCCGGGTCGGCACGTCAAAGTCGTGAAAAATCAGGACCAGGGACTGCGTGCCCGCTGGCAGATCGCTCCAGGCCAGATGGGGGCTGACGTTGTCACTGAAACCGGCGCTCTGACCCTCAGGCCGGCCCGCCGCATACCGGGCCGGGATCGGTTCCCCGTTGGCCCAACTGTCGCTCCAGAGTTTCACTGCTCAACCTGCCAGACTGTCAGACGCCCCACACCACAGGCGTGCCCGCCGCCATGCAGCGGCGCAGCATCTCGGTGAACGGCCACAGCCGCTGGCGCAGGGCGACCGCGGGTTCGCGTGTGGCATCTTCAGCAGCCGGCTCAGCCGTTGTTTGTGGACCGGTGCCCGGTTTGCCGATGGCCGACGCTTCAGCACCGATGGCGGCTTCCAGCGTTTGCAGGGCCGTGGACATGTCGGCCACCTCGATGATGCCGCGCCCTGCAGGCTCACGCCCCATCAAACGCATCAGCTCGTCGCCGTGGGGCCCGAGCATGATGACGTCGCCAGTGGCTTTGGATGTGAATTTGTAAATCATCAGGGCTTGATTGTGCCGTTGCCAGCAAAGCGGCGCGCGAACCTCGGCATTGCAACCACCGGTCAGCCCTGCACCAGGCGGATCCGCTGCGCCGTATTGGGCGGCAGCAGAAGCGGTGGGCCGGGGTTTTTCAGCCGCTGCTCGAAGCTCAGCGCGTCCAGCGCTGGCGCGAACAGAAAGCCCTGGAATTCGTCACAACCGTGGTCGCGCAGGAAGTCGCGCTGGGCTTCGGTCTCCACACCCTCGGCCACCACCTTCAGGCGCAAGGCGCGGGCCATCTGCAGGATGGCGCGCACGATGGCAGCGTCGCCTTCGTCATGGGGCAGACCCTTGACGAAGCTGCGGTCGATCTTGAGCTTGCCGATGGGAAAGCGCTTCAGGTACGACAGGCTCGAATAGCCGGTGCCAAAGTCATCGATGGACAGCTTCAGGCCCAGTTGCGCCAGCGCCTCCAACCGGCGCAAGGCGTCGTCGGCGTCCAGCACCAGGATGGATTCGGTCAGCTCCAGCTCCAGCAGCTGCGGCGGCAGGCCGCTGACCGCCAGCACGTTGGCCACCCGTTCCACGAAATGCGGCTGCTGGAACTGCAGGGCTGACACGTTGACGGCGATCGGCATGCTGTAGCCCGCGTGGTGCCACAAGACGGCCTGGCGGACGGCCTGCGACAACACCCAGTCGCCGATGGCAACAATGAAACCACTGGCCTCGGCCACCGGAATGAAGCGGCCGGGCGGGATCTCTCCCATCTCGGGGTCCCGCCAGCGCAACAGCGCTTCGGCACCCAGCACATGGCCGTCTTCCAGGCTGACCTGGGGCTGGTAATTCAGCCGGAAACGACCGCTTACCAGCGCCTGCCGCATGGCGTGGTCCAGCGCCATGTGCGACTGTCGGTCCACCTCGGACCGCGACTGATACAGGCGGTAGTTGGCTCGCCCATGTTGTTTGGCCGTGCGAACGGCGGCCTGGGCATGGCGCAGCAACTCGTCCAATGTCTGCCCTTGCGTTGGCGCCAGCGCCACCCCCACGCTGCAGGTCAGCGTGAACGTCTCGCCGTGCCATTGGAAGGGCTCGCCCACCACCCGCAGCACCCGGCGCGCGCTGGCCTCGGCGCCTTCAGCGTGGGGCGTCTGCACCAGCACGGCGAACTGGTCACCACCCAGGCGTGCCAACTGGTCTTGCTGCCGCAGGGTGGCTGTGATGCGCTGCGCCACTTCGCGCAAGACCTGGTCGCCCACCGCTTGCCCCATGCCGTCGTTGACCTGGGCGAAATGGTCCAGATCGACGACGAGCAGCGCAAAACCGGCATCGGTGCCGTTACGGCCGCCGCGATGGCGCAGGCGTTCAACCACCTGTTCAGCCAGCACACGGCGGTTGGGAAGGCCGGTCAGCGCGTCTTGCCGCGACAGCGTTTCGATCTGCTGGCGCGCGGCCAGTTGCTCGGTCAGGTCGCGGAACGACCAGACACGGCCCTGCACCACCCCGCGGTTGTAGAGCGGGCGTGTCAGGCATTCGAGCACACCACCACCCAGCAACTCGAAGCGAGAGCTGGCGGTCTGTTCGGGGTGTTCGTGCAGGCGATTCCAACGCAGCTTCAATTCCTTGCGGGTCGCGGCGTCGCCGGCCATACGCCGGCACACCCAGTCCTGCACGGCCGCGTCTTTGCGTTGCTGCAGCAGTTCCTGCGGCAGCTCCCACAGCGCCGCGAAACGCTGGTTGGAAGCGCGGATGCGGCCATGCAGGTCGGTCACCAGGATGCCGTCTGCGGTGGCCTCCAGCGTGGCCTGCAGCTCGGCCAGCAGTTCTTCGCGCTCGGTCTGCGCGCGGTGTTCTGCGCTGCGGTCGACCAGCATCACCAGCACATGGCTGGGCGCGCCCCCTTCGGCTTGGGCCAGCGCGCGCATGCTGCGCGTGGCATGCAGTGCGCGGCCGCACGTCAGCGCCACCACCGTGTCGCTGCACAGGGGGCTGATATGACTGGGGGCGCTGCCGCCCAGCAGACCTTCCTGCACTTCAGCCCACCAGGCGGCGTCTTCGGGCGACGCCAGCAGTGCGTCAGAGTGTTGACTGACGAGGTGCTGGGCGGTGCGCCCGTAGAGCTTGCAGGCACTTTCATTGACGGCCACCACCTGCCGCGACCGCAGGTCGGCCAGCCACGCCGCATGCGGCAACGCCTGCAGCAGCGACAACCAGGCCTGCGCTGCCACCGAGGCGCCCGCGGCCAGGTCAGCCTGGGGGAACGACTCGCCGTCCGCCTGCAGGTGGTGGGCGTGCAGCGCGGGCACTGCGCGGGTCATGGGACGGTCATCCTGCTGTCCTCAGTCTCGGGCAGCGGTTCGAAGTAGTAGGACACACGCGGCCTGGGGTCCAGGTAGTGCAGCGCGTCGGCGGGCAGCTTGTGTGCCGCCAGGCTGCGCCGGATGCCCAGGTCGCGCTGCTGCTCCAGATTCAGGAGCAGCGCGCGTGCCCGAGGAACCTGGGGGTCGAAGACCATGACGCGCGGCTTCAGCGGGCGCGTGGAGTTGGCGCCGACCACCAGCGCATAGCGGTCATCGGTCAGCTGCACGATGGAGCCCGCCGGGTACACACCCATCATGCGGATGAAGGCGTTCAGCACCGTGCCATCAAAGCGCTTGCGGTGCTGCGCGAACAGCATCGCCACCGCCTCGTGCGGTGTCTGGCCGGGCGCGCCGCTGCGCGGGTTGCACAGCCCGTCGTAACGGTTGACGATGGCCACCACGCGGGCTGCCAGGCTGATCTGGTCGCCCGCCAGCTTCTGCGGAAAGCCCGCACCGTCGGCGTGCTCGTGGTGCTGTGCCAGCACCGTCAGCGCGTTGGCAGACAGGCCCATGCGCCGACCCACCGCCACGCCCAGGGCCACATGCTCGCGGTAGGCCTGTGCATCCGGCCCCGATGCCCCTTCGCAGAGCTGGCGGCATTTGGCCGGCATGTCTTGCTTGCCGATGTCGTGCAGCATGGCGCCAACGCCGATGTCCTGCAGTTCGATGTCGGTCATGCCCAGTGTGCGGCCGATGAGCAGCGAAATGACGCACACGTTCAGCCCATGCGCCACGTCCCGGTCCGCTCCGGCGCCCACCAGCCGGATGCCCACCTCGTCTTCGCCCAGCATGTTGTCCAGCAGCGAACGGGTCAGCGCCGCCGACGACTCCGCCGCCTGCTGCGGACGGGTCGATGCCAAGCCCAACAGCAGCTTCAATTCGGCTTCGGCCCGGCTGCGCTGGCCTTCGCACCATTGCGCGGTGGCCCGCTGGTCGTCGATCAGCGATCTGTAGCGCTTGTCCTGCGCAGCCGTGGCGGCCGCCGCTGGCGGCGCGTCTTCTGTGCAATCGGCGTCAGGGGCCGGGTCGTGGTGCAAGTCGCTCTTTTCGGGCACCCACAGCACCTCGCGCAGGCCCAGCCCGCGCAGGGTTGCGATGTGTTCGTTGCTGGCCAGTTTGAACGCGGACACTGCGAAGGGGTGCGACAGCCACCCCCCTTCCAGTTGGACAAACATGCCGACACGCAGTTCTTCGACGGCGATGACGTTGGCTTGGCTCATGAATCTCCCTGAATGGCGCGATCAGTGACGCGAAGTCACTGGCCCCTGAGTTGTTTTCGGGTCGGTGCGCGGCAACTTGAGCGGCCAGCCGGGAACCCGCTACACCGCAGGCCTTGCGCAGCGGTGAAGTTCCCGCGTGGGTCGGGGCGGCACTTGCCGCGATCGGCACGCCCTGCCAACATCACGCCGGACCCGAACCCCAACCCGCAAACCGCCCAACAGGAGCACCTTTTGATACTCGAAATCGCCGACATCCACATCGCGCCGGGCCAGCAGGCTGCTTTTGAGGCCGCCATCGAACATGGCCTGAAAACCGTGGCCAGCCAGGCCAAGGGCTTTCAGGGCGCCAAGGTGAACCGGAGCCTCGAGAGCCCCGAGCGCTATGTGTTGCAGATCTTCTGGGACGCGCTGGAAGACCACACCGTGGGCTTTCGGCAGGGGCCCCTGTTCGCGCAGTGGCGCGCCATCGTCGGGCCGTTCTTCGCCGCACCGCCCGTGGTAGAGCACTTCGTACTGGTCACCCAGACATGAAAGCCGCGTCGCGCAGCGACGCCCTGGCGGCGGCGGCAGCGCACTTCGACCAGGGCTTGTTCGCAGCCAACCTGTCCAGCAAGGTGGCCGTTCGCAGCGAGAGCCAGGACCCCGACGGTTGGATCAGGCTGCAGGCGTATCTGTCCGGGCAGATCGAACCCGCACTGACGGCGTTGGGCTTTGCGTGCAGCCTGCACGCGAACCCGGTGCCGACGCGCGGCCCTGGGCAGTCCACGCCCGGGCCGTTCCTGATTGCGACGCGCCACGAAGGTGACGCACTGCCCACGGTGCTGATGTACGGCCATGGCGACGTCATCCGCGGTCAAGACTCGGCCTGGAAGCAGGGGCAGGGCCCGTGGGTGCTGTCAGCCGACGGCGACCGGCTCTACGGCCGGGGCACCGCCGACAACAAGGGGCAGCACTGCATCAACATCGATGCACTGGCTTGTGTGCTGAAGCTGCGCGGCGGCCGTCTGGGCTTCAACGTCAAGTGGCTGTTTGAAACCAGTGAGGAAATCGGCTCGCCCGGTCTGGCCGACTTTTGCCAGCAGCACCGCAGCGCCCTCGCGGCAGACGCGCTGTTGGCCAGTGACGGCCCACGGTGGTCGCGGAACCAGCCCACGGTGTTCCTGGGCTCACGGGGGGTGGCCAACTTCGAATTGAGCCTGAAGCTGCGCGACGGGGCCCACCACTCGGGCAACTGGGGTGGCCTGCTGCGCAAC
Organism: Burkholderiales bacterium; assembly: GCA_043717565.1. GTDB lineage: Bacteria > Pseudomonadota > Gammaproteobacteria > Burkholderiales > Burkholderiaceae_C > Rubrivivax. Next base: position 5,466 of record JAYSXE010000157.1, read on the forward strand.
CCGGGCACGGTGCTGGCCCATGCCATCGCCAGCCTGGTGGACGAACGGGGAGCCATCCGGGTGGCGGCGCTGCGGCCGCCGCCGATACCCGCCAACGTGCGCGCCGCGCTGAAAGACCTGCAGGTCGTGGGCGCTGCGGGCGACCCCGAGGTTGACGCCGACTGGGGAGAGCCCGGCTTGTCGGCACCCGAACGCGTGCTTGCCTGGAACACCTTGGAGGTGCTGGCTTACACCACGGGAAACCCTCAACACCCCGTCAACGCCATTCCGCCGACCGCCAAGGCGCACCTGCACATGCGCTTCGTGGTTGGCACCGACGTGCAGAACCTGGCCACTCACGTACGCACACATCTGAAGCGCCACGGCTTTGCCGATGTGTTGGTCAGCGAACCCGACACCATGGCCGCAACGCGGCTGGACCCCGACAACGCCTGGGTGCGCTTCACGTTGCAGTCCATGGAGCGGAGCACGGGACAGCCGCCGGTGCTGCTGCCCAACCTGGGCGGTTCATTGCCCAACGATGTCTTCGCCGACATCCTTGGGTTGCCCACGGTCTGGGTGCCGCACAGCTACGCCGGGTGCAGCCAGCACGCGCCCGATGAACACCTGCTGGCTGCGGTGGCGCGCGAAGGCCTGCAGATCATGGCCGGCCTGTACTGGGACTTGGGCGACATTGGCGCGGCGCTGCCGCGGCGGCCGCACGCGACAGTCCAAGCAGCCCAGGCGGCCTGAAACCGCACGCGGGCTACGCGGGCAGCGTGGCTGAAAACAAAAAGGGAGCCGAACGGGCCCCCTTGGTGCTTAAACCCCGCAGGGCTGAAGACGATTCGCCTTCAGGCTGCGCTGAGCCAGGCCGCCGTGTCAAAGGCGCTGGTCATCATCGGCATGTTCATGCCGAAATTGGGGTTCGTTCCATTCTTTGGTGCCACCACTTTGACCGGCGGCTTGGCCGGTGCAGATGCGGTGCTGATTGCGCTTTGGGCCACCTCGGCAGCCCGCTCCCATGACCCGATTTCCTGGGAGCGGGCTACTGAAAAGAATAGAAACACCTGAACGGTATTCGTCGGTCCCCCCAATATTCAGCAGCGTCGCGGAACACTTCCAGCAGCTGTTCACGGGCCTCGCGGTCAAAGCGGGGGTTGTCGGGCAGCTGTTCCAGCACGACCACAAAGCCCGGTTGCTGGCCAGCCTTGTAGACGAGGTCGGTCATGCAGTCGTACAGCGCATCCAGGTTCTTGCCGAAGTGCGCCGGGAAAAGGAAGGCTGCCGCCAAAGCGTCCAGCACGTCCTGTTTGGACTGTGCCTCGGACAGGTTGGCGTACAGAAAATGATGCCCGGCCTTTTCGGCGGCCTGCATCAAATCATCAACCCGGTAGGCCCGAATGGCCTGCACCAGGTTGGGGCGGGTGGTCTGCAACTCCATGGTCGCGATCCTCCTGTTAAGTAGCGAATGGTCAGAAATCAGGGCAGGAGCAGTCATGTTCAAGAACCTAACTGCAACTAAGGCGAAATGCGTTTGAAACTGGCGTAGTGGTCGCCGGTGTAATAACAATTTTCGGGCTGCGTGGGGGGTTTACCGCCACAGACGATGCGGCGGGCACCACGGTCACGCGAGCCAGGCGTCTTCACGGTGTATTCCCTGTAGTGGCCGCGGGCCTTGCTGGGCAACAGCCGTTCACGGTTGCCGAAGACGGTGCCGTCTTTTTCATACGGGAAGGGGCCGCCGCTCAAGATCAGGCGGTGCGTCGTTCGGGCTTCCGGCGGCAGGCTGCCCAGCGACACTTCGGCAGCACTTGCCGTTTCAGGGCCTTTGGCGAAAGCCGGGCCCACCAGAAGCGCGCCTGCGATCACCAAACCCCATGCGCTGGCGGTCAACCCCCGGCGCAGCGGGCGCGAAAAACAGGTTGAATCAACCAGAGAGGGTGCGGCTGCCGCAGTCGGATTCACGGGATAACCCTGGAGGCTCAAACCCAAATAGTACCGCGTACGCAACAAGAGTTCAAGTTAGGGAGATCGCGTGAAACAAGAATTGTCACCCGGAAGTCAGCGCATGCTCTCCTTGGAACCGATGCCAGACTTCAATCGTGAAATTCTGTAAATCACCAATCTGGTGCGTCGATTTATGACAACGGGTGAACCCTGATCGAATCAGCGCACGGCGTTGGCGTCAGCCACGGTGAGCGCAGTCATGTTCACGATGCGCCGAACCGTGGCCGAAGGCGTGAGGATGTGTACCGGTTTGTCGGCACCCAACAGCACGGGGCCGATGGCAATGCCGCCGCCAGACGCCGTCTTCAACAGGTTGTAGGCGATGTTGGCTGCATCAATATTGGGCAGAACCAACAGGTTGGCTTCACCGGTCAAGGTGCTGCGCGGCATCAGCTTGCGGCGCTCGGCCGCGTCCAGCGCCACGTCGCCGTGCATTTCGCCGTCCACTTCCAGCCACGGCGCCTGAACCCGCAGCAGCTGCAGCGTGTGCCGCATCTTCACCGCGCTGGGGTGGTCGCTGGTGCCGAAATTGGAATGCGACAACAGCGCCGCACGCGGCGTGATGCCGAAGCGCATCATTTCCTCGGCGGCCATCACCGTGATTTCGGTCAGTTCTTCGGCAGAGGGGTCGGCATTGACGTGGGTGTCCACCAGGAAGACCTGCCGGCCCGGCAGCAGCAGCCCGTTCATGCAGGCGTACACCTGCACGTCTTGCGGCGTGCTGGGGCTGCCGCCCTTTCGCGTGCCGATCACTTGGTCGATGTAGGCCAAGTGGTTGGCGGTGGTGCCCCAGGTGCCGCAGAGCATGCCGTCGACCTGGCCCTTGTGCAGCAGCATCGCGCCGATCAGCGTCAGCCGGCGGCGCATCTCGATCTTCGCCAGGTGCACCGAAACGCCCTTGCGCTCCGTCATCTGGTGGTAGGTCATCCAGAAATCGCGGTAGCGCTCGTCCTGTTCGGGGTTGACCACGTCGTAATCCTGTCCCTGCTTCAGCCGCAGACCGAACTTTTCAACCCGCTGGGCGATGATGGCGGGCCGGCCAATCAGCGTCGGGCGGGCCAGGCCTTCGTCCACCACCACCTGCACCGCGCGCAACACGCGTTCTTCTTCACCTTCGGCATAAGCCACGCGGTTGTTGCGGCCCTTCTTCGCCTGGTCGTAGATGGGCTTCATCGTCGTGCCCGACGCGTAGACGAAGTTCATCAGCCGTTCTTTGTAGGCCGCCATGTCGGCAATGGGCCGCGAGGCCACGCCCGACTCGACCGCAGCCTGGGCCACGGCGGGGGCGATCATCATCATCAAGCGATGATCAAAAGGCTTGGGGATCAGATACTCAGGCCCGAACGACAGGTTTGCACCGGCGTAGGCCGCGGCCACGATGTCGCTCTGCTCGGCCTGCGCCAGCTCGGCAATGGCGTGCACGGCTGCGATCTCCATCGCGTCGGTGACGGTGGTGGCGCCGCAGTCCAACGCCCCGCGGAAGATGTACGGGAAACACAGGACGTTGTTGACCTGGTTCGGGTAGTCGGTGCGGCCGGTGGCCAGCACGGCGTCGGGGCGCACGGCCTTGGCCTCATCGGGCCCGATCTCGGGCGTTGGGTTGGCCAGCGCAAAGATCAAGGGCTTGGGCGCCATCTGCTGCAACATGGCAGGCTTGAGCACGCCACCAGCCGACAAGCCCAGAAAGACGTCGGCACCGGCAATGACCTCGGCCAGGGTGCGTGCGCTGGTCTTTTGAACAAAGGCCACTTTGTCGGCGTCCATCAGCTCGGTGCGGCCCTCGTACACCACGCCTGCCAGGTCGGTGACCCAGATGTTTTCGCGCCGCACACCCAGCTTCATCAGCAGGCCCAGGCAGGCCAGTGCGGCGGCGCCGGCGCCGCTGGTCACCAGCTTGATGTCGCCAATCTTCTTGCCCACCACCTTCAGGCCGTTCAGCAGCGCCGCGCCAACGACGATGGCGGTGCCGTGCTGGTCGTCGTGGAAGACAGGGATCTTCATGCGTTCGCGCAGCTTGCGTTCAACGTAGAAGCAGTCCGGGGCCTTGATGTCTTCCAGGTTGATGCCGCCGAAGGTCGGCTCCATCGCAGCGATGATGTCGACCAGCTTGTCCAGGTTCTTTTCGTTCAGCTCGATGTCGAAGACGTCGATGCCGGCGAACTTCTTGAACAGCACCGCCTTGCCTTCCATCACCGGCTTTGCCGCCAGCGGGCCGATGTCGCCCAGCCCCAGCACCGCCGTGCCGTTGGTGACCACGCCCACCAGGTTGCCGCGCGCCGTGTAGCGGTAGGCGTTCGCCGGGTCGGCGACGATCTCTTCACAGGCCGCGGCCACACCCGGTGAATAAGCCAGCGCCAGATCGCGCTGGTTCACCATCTGCTTGGTGGCCGTGACGGCCAGCTTGCCAGGGGTGGGAAACTCGTGATACTCCAGCGCAGCGCGGCGCAACTCAGCCGCTTTGTCGTTGGCCCGCTCAGGGCTCTTTTCGGCGTCGGCTTGGGGTTTGGTGGTCATCTGCAGGTGCTCCGGCCCGCCGTGTGGAGCCCGATGGGGCCCTTGATGACGTGGCATACAGGGGTGGTGAGTGTCGTTGACGCCGGGCAGGCCGCCCATGCGCGAAACTGCTTAGCAGTCTAGCCTTGCAACGCATGAATACTGGCTCCCGCATGGAAGCACCCCCGTTGAACCCCGGCCCCGGCGCGGGCCCGCTGCAGCCCTCGGCGTTGGCCCTGCCGGCGATGCAGCGCACCGGCCGCGGCCGCCGCGCCTTGCTGTGGGGTGCGCTGCTGGCCCTGCTGGTGGTGGCGCAGGGCCTGCTGCTGGCCCTGACGCTGAACTACGAAGCCACCAGCGCCCAAGACGAAGTGGACACCGCCGTCAGCGAAAGCGCCGCCGAATTCAGGCGCAGCATGTTGCGCACCATGCAGGCCCTGCAGGCGGCGGCGGTGGAAGATGCCGGCAGCGCCGGCGCGATGGCCGATGCAATAGCCGCCGCCAAGGCATTGCTGAAAGAGCACCCCAGCCTGGGCCGCGTCGAACTGCGCGGCAGCGACATGGCGGTGCAGGCCGCGCAGGATTCGGCCTTGTCGGGCCCGATCTTTGTCGCCCTGCCGCGCAGTGGCCTGCAGATCGAGGCCGAGTGGGCCTGTGCCGCCGCCCGGCGCGCCAACGCGCCGATGTTCTCGCGCAGCTACTTCGTGCCCGTGGCGGACGGGTTGGGCCAGGAGGTGATCGATGTCTGCATCCCGTTGATGGGCACGGGCCGCGAAAGTGGGTTTCTGGTGGGCAGCGTCTGGTTGTCCCGCGCGCTTGAAGGCGCACTGCAAGGCGGTGAATCGCGCCGGCACGAATACTCGGTTGTCGAAAGTGACGGCACCCGCCTGGCACGCGCCGGTGCCGCGCGGGGTGCGGGTGTGTACGTGAGCGAGCGCGTGATCGACCTGCCGGGCATGCCGCTGCAGCTGCGTGCCGACAGCAGCCGCGGCCGGCCCAGCCTGGTGCCCAACCTGGCCACAGCGCTGGTGCTGGGGCTGTCGCTGGCGCTGTTTGCCGTGGTGCTTCTGCTGGCGCGCGACGTGCGGCGGCGCGCCAAGGCCGAGCGAGCGCTGGCCGACGCGCTGGCTTTCAGAAAGGCCATGGAAGATTCGTTGTCGACCGGGCTGCGCGCGCGCGACCTGCACGGCGTGGTGACCTATGCCAACCCGGCGTTCTGCGCGATGGTGGGCTACGACATGCAGGAACTGGCTGACGCCCGCGAAACCCAGCCCTACTGGCCCGCCGAGTCGCTGCTGGAATACCGCCAGCGGCAAAACCAGCGCATGGTTGATGCCAGTCACGCCCAGGCGCAGGCCCGTGAAGGTTTCGAGACCGAGTTCGTGCGCAAGAACGGCGAGCGCTTCCCGGTCATCATCTACGAAGCGCCCCTGGTGGATAGACAGGGCCAGCAAACGGGCTGGATGAGCGCGGTGCTCGACCTGAGCGCACAGCGGCGCATCGAGGACCTTTCGCGCCAGCAGCAAGACCGGTTGCAGGCCACCGCGCGCCTGGCCACGGTGGGCGAGATGGCCTCGTTGCTCAGCCACGAACTGAATCAGCCGCTGGCCGCCATTGCCAGCTATGCCAGCGGTTCGCTCAACCTGCTGGAACAGCCCGATGCGCAGACACCGGCGCTCATGCAACAAGCCTTGCAGCGCATTGCCGAGCAGGCCGAACGCGCTGGCCGGGTCATCAAGAGCGTGCACGACTTCGTGCGCCGGCGCGAGCAGCAGCACGAGACCATCGCGATCGCCACCCTGCTGGAAGCCGTGCTGCCGCTGGTGCGGCTGCAGGCGCGCAAGAGCGCCACACGCATCGACGTGGAACTGCTGGGCGCGCCGTGGATGGGCACGGCAAGCGCCGCCACCACGGCCGCCGGCACCGCCCACGTGCGCTGCGACCGCACGATGGTGGAACAGGTGTTGCTGAACCTCACCCGCAACGGTATCCAGGCCATGGAGCAGGCCACCCCATTGGCGCACCGGGTGCTGCAATTGCGCGTGGACGAGGTCGACGCGCGCTGGGTGCGTTTCACGGTCATCGACGCCGGGCCGGGTGTGGCGCCCGAAGTGGCAGCCCGACTGTTCACCCCGTTTTTCACCACCCGCGCCGAGGGCATGGGCTTGGGTCTGAGCCTTTGCCGCACCGTGATCGAGCAGCACGGCGGCACGCTGGACTTCGGCCCGGCGCCCGGCGGCCTGGGCAGCGCCTTCCGCTTCACGCTGCCCAAGCCCCGCGGGCGCAGTGGTGGAGAAACCAGCGACACTTCCCGCTTGCCGGCAACGGCCTGAATGGCCTGAAGCCGCTGACCGTTCCAGCAACACGGTGCAACCCGACAACCCCACACCTGCCGTGGCCCCTTTCGATGCCCGCCTGGGCTTGCCTGTGGTCTATCTGGTCGACGACGAAGACGTGGTCCGGGACGCGCTGGCCTGGCTGTTGCGCTCGCGCCGCTTGCTGTCCGAGGCCTTTGCCAGTGCCGAGGCCTTTGAAGACTGGCTGGCCGAGGTCAACCAGCCCAGCCGCCCACACTGGCCCGCCGCACCTTCCTGCCTGGTGCTGGACGTGCGCATGCCGGGCACCAGCGGACTGGTGTTGTTCGAGCGCCTGGCCGAGCGCGGCCTGCTGCCCGTGTTGCCGGTGATCTTCCTCACCGGCCACGGTGACGTGCCCACCGCGGTGGCGGCCGTCAAACGCGGTGCTTTCGACTTCGTGGAGAAACCGTTTTCCAACAACGGCCTGGTGGACCGCGTGGAACTGGCGCTGCAGGCCAGTGCCGAAGCCCTGGTGGCACGTATGACACAGCATGGCCACCAGCAGGCGCTGGCCGAACTGACCGACCGCGAACGCGAAGTGATGAAACTGGTGACAGAAGGCCGCCCCAACAAGCTGATTGCCGATGGGCTGGACATCAGCGTGCGCACGGTGGAAGTGCACCGTGCGCGCATCTTCGACAAGATGAAAGTGCGCTCGGCGGTGGAACTGGCCAACCTGCTGGCCGCGCTGGACCGACCCTGACCGGAGCTGGGCCCTGTCTACCCGCGCTCCGCAACCCTCAAGCCCCTGAACACCGCAGACCCCGACCACCATGCCCGGCGAATTCGAACTCATACGACGCTACTTCACGCGGCCCGTCAAACATGCTTCGCTTGGCGTGGGCGACGACTGCGCACTGCTGGTGCCCCACGCCGGCATGCAGCTGGCCGTCAGCACCGACATGCTGGTCGAGGGCCGGCACTTTCTCAGCACCGTGACGCCCGAGCGGCTGGGGCACAAGGCGCTGGCGGTGAACCTCAGCGACCTGGCGGCCTGTGGCGCCTTGCCGTTGTGGTTCACGCTGGCGCTGGCCTTGCCACGCGCCGACGAGGCCTTTGTGGCGCCTTTTGCCCAGGGTCTGTTGGCCCTGGCCGACGCCCACCACATTGAACTGGTGGGCGGCGACACCACTTGCGGGCCGTTGAACATCTGCATCACTGTGTTTGGTGAAGTGCCGCCAGGCGGCGCGCTGCTGCGCAGCGGCGCGCGCGTGGGCGATGAGCTGTGGGTCAGCGGCGTGCTGGGCGACGCGCGCTTGGCCTTGGAAGCCTTCCGCGGCACGGTCGCGCTGTCCGGCGACGCCTTTGCCGCCGCCCGGCGCGCGATGGAACTGCCCCAACCGCGCGTGCCGCTGGGCCTGGCGCTGCGCGGGCTGGCCAGCAGCGCCATCGACATCAGCGACGGCCTGCTGGGCGACCTGGGCCACGTGCTGAAACGCTCGGGTGTGGGTGCGGTGGTGGAACTGGAACGCCTGCCGCGCAGCCCCTGGCTGGCCGAACACCCCGAAGCGCTGCAGCGCGAATGCCTGCTGGCCGGCGGCGACGACTACGAACTGCTGTTCACCGCCGCGGCCGACCGCGGCGACCAGGTGCGCGCCGCGGCGCGCAACGCGGGCGTGCCGGTCACGTGCGTAGGCCGCATCGAAGCGGGGGATCGGCTGCGCGTCGTGGACGCTGAAGGGCAGCAACTGCCCGCCCAGTGGCAGGGCTTTGACCACTTCAGCGCATGACCACACCACCCACCCGCGGACCGGCACTGGGCCCGCTGCCCGCACAGCCAGGCCTTGCCGCACCCAGCGCTGCGGCTGCCGGCGCGCCGGTGCGGCCCAGCGTCGCCTTCATGTGGCGCCACCCGGCCCATCTGCTGGCGCTGGGGCTGGGCAGCGGCCTGTCACCCAAGGCACCGGGCACGGTGGGCACGCTGTGGGCGTGGCTGAGCTTTCTGGTGCTGGACCGTTTTCTCGACGACACCACCTGGCCGGCCGTGCTGCTGCTGGCGTTGCTGGTGGGCCTGTGGGCCTGCACGCGCACAGCACAACACCTGCGCATGGCCGACCCCGGCGCCATCGTCTGGGACGAGGTGGTGGCGTTCTGGCTGGTGCTGTGGCTGGTGGGCGGTGGCTTCATGATGCAACTGCTGGCCTTTGCGCTGTTCCGCTACTTCGACGCGGCCAAACCCGGCCCTGTGGGCTGGGCCGACCGCCAGTTCAAACTGCAGCCCGGCCAGGCCATTGGCTGGCGGCAGGGCTGGGGCATCCTGTGGGACGACCTGGTGGCGGCCGCCTGTGCGCTGCTGGTGCTGGCGGTGGGGGTGCGGCTGTGGTCGTGACCGACTTCGAACCCGCCGTGCGCGCGCTGGCCGACGCGCTGCGCGCCCGCGGCTGGCGCCTGGTGACGGCCGAAAGCTGCACCGGCGGCCTCATCGCCGCCGCCTGCACCGCGCTGGCCGGCAGCAGCGACTGGCTGGAAGGCGGCCTGCTAACTTACAGCAACGAAGCCAAGACACGCTGGCTGGGCGTGCCGGCAGCGTTGATCCAGACCCACGGCGCCGTCAGCGAACCCGTGGCACTGGCCATGGCCCAGGGTGCGCTGCAGGCCAGCGGCGCCAACCTGGCGGTGGCCGTCACCGGTATCGCCGGCCCGGGGGGCGCCGTGTCGGGCAAGCCCGTGGGCACCGTCTGGCTGGCCTGGGGCACGCCGCAGGGTGTGCGGGCCGAAAGGCTGCAGTTGCCCGGCGACCGCAGCGCCGTGCGCGCGGCCACCGTGCAGGCGGCGCTGGCACGCCTTCTGGAAACCGCCCAGGCAGGGCACTGCCCACCATGACGCCGCTGCACCCGGTGCTGCTGTGCGGCCACTTCGATGCCGGTGAGCGTGAGCGCTGGCAGGCCGCGCTGCAAGCGGCCCTGCCCGAGGTTCTGTGGCTGGACCTGCCACAAGCGCGCAGCCAAGCGTCGGCCGTGACGGCCGCCGTGGTGGCCAACCCCAGCCCGGGCAGCCTGCAAGGCCTGCCGGCGCTGCGCCTCGTGCAAAGCCTGTGGGCGGGTGTGGACCGCCTGATGGCCGACCCCACGCTGCCCACCACCGTGCCCGTGGCCCGCATGGTGGACCCGGCCATGACGGCGGCCATGGCGGAAACGGCGCTGTGGGCCGTGCTGTCGCTGCACCGCGGCTTTTTCGACTACGCCGACCACCAGCGCGTCGGCCGCTGGCAGCCGCATGAGCAACAGCGCGCCAACGAGGTGCCGGTGCTGGTGCTGGGGCACGGCGAGATGGGGCGTGCTGCCGGCACGGCGCTGGCGGCGCACGGCTACCCGGTCAGCCACTGGCGCCGCGACGGCACGGCGCTGCCCCAGCAGCTGGCACAAGCCCGTGTTGTCATCAACCTGCTGCCGCTGACGCCGGCCACGCGGGGCCTGCTGGACGCCCGCTTCTTCAGCGCCCTGCCCCGTGGCGCCAGCGTGGTGAACCTGGCCCGTGGTGCCCACGTGGTGGACGCCGACCTGCTGGCCGCGCTGGGCAGCGGCCACCTGCGCCGCGCGGTGTTGGACGTGTTCAACACCGAACCGCTGCCCGCTGGCCACCGCTACTGGCACCACCCGCAGGTGACCGTGTTGCCGCACGCTGCGGCGCTGACCGACGAACGCAGCGCCGCCGCCGTGGTGGCCCACAACCTGCGCGCGTTGTGGGCAGGGCAGCCCATTCAGAATCTCGTAGACCGCAGCCGCGGCTACTGAACCACTCAGGCCGAGCGCAGCGCCAGCCCCTTGAATGCCGGGCGCTGCAAGGCCAGGGCTTTCATCACCAGCAGCCGCAGGGCGTCCCAGGCATCGGGCGGCCAGCCCGGGTGCCCCAGGCCCTTGATGACACCGTCACACTCACTGGCCGCACGCACCAGCGCCGCCAGCGGGGCGGCCTTGACCTGCGGCAGCAGGCGTTCGAACAGCTTTTCCTTCACGCCCGACCAGACACGCGCTTCGCGCAGCGCCATCGGCAGCGGTTGCCCGCCGTCCAGCGCCAGGCGGGCGCGCAGCAGGCTGCGCATGTCGTCGGCCAGCATCCAGTGCAGCTTTGCCGCAGCTTCACCTTCGGCCTGCAGGCCGGCCAGCACACGCAGCGTGCGCGGCACGTCGCCGGCCCACAGCGCCTGCACCAGCTTGCCTTCGTCAAAGCGCGCCACGTTCAGCACCGCCGATTCCACCTGTTCAAAGGCCAGTTCGCCAGGCGGGTGCAGCAACGCGAGTTTCTGGATTTCCTGGTGCGCGGCCAGCAGGTTGCCTTCGATGCGGTCAGCAAAAAACGCCAGCGTGCGCTGCCCCTCTTCGCCCTCTCGCACGCGCTGCCCCTGGCGCTGCAGCCGCTGCGCCAGCCAGGCCGGCAGTGCCGCGCGTTCGATGGTTTCCACCTTCACCGTGGTGCCGGCAGCATCCAGCGCAGCAAACCAGGCCGTCTTGGCCTGTTGATAGTCCAGCCGGGGCAATTGCACCAGCGTCACCACATCGGGCGACAGGTCCTGGCAATAGCGCTGTAAGGCTTCGGCGCCGTCCTTGCCGGGCTTGCCTGAAGGGATGCGGATCTCGATCAACTGCCGTTCTGCAAACAGGCTCATGGCCTGCGCAGCACCGACAACGCCGCTCCAGTCGAAGTGCGCGCCGCTGACGGTGAACACCTTGCGCTCGCTGCAACCACTGGCGCGCGCTGCGGCGCGAATGGCGTCGCCGGCCTCCTGAGCCAGCAGCGTTTCGTCGCCCAGCACGGTGTACAGCGGCTTGATGCCACGCGCCAGTTGCGCTTCCAGTTGTTCGGGCCTGATCTGCACGGTGCGCCCTACACCATCACGGTGGCCAGGCGCCGCATCACCTGCGCCACCACGTCGGTCTGCATCTCGCGGTACAGCTCGGCTTCTTCGGCTTCCTTGGCCAGGGCGGCGGTTTCGCTGTAGCTCAGCTCACGCTTGGCCAGCAGCTCGGCGCGCGGCACCAGTTCGCGGCCGGCCGCGTTGGTGACGCGGAACCGGAACATCACGCGCAGTTGCAGGTCGCGCACCTGGGCGGCCGATGTCTGCGCCACCACGCTGCGGTCGCGGCGGTCTTCCAGCACCTGCAGCACCACCGCCGCCTGCGCTGCGTTTTCGGTCACCAGCACCTGCTGGCTCAGTTCACGCCGCAGCTGCGGTTCCAGCTTGGAGCCGGCGCCAAAACCCTGCAACGCGATGCTGGGGAATGCCAGCTTGGGCGGCTGGCGCAACTGGAACCCACAGGCCGACAGCAGCGGCAGCGCACCCGCCGACACCGCGGCCGCCAGCACCTGACGCCGTCGGGCGCCCGCTTCAGACCACCACATTGACCAGGCGACCAGGAACCACCACCACCTTTTTCGCCGGTTTGCCTTCCGCAAAGCGCAGGAACTCGGGGCTGGCCAGTGCGGCCGCTTCGATCTGCTGGCGGTCGGCAGCAGCCGGCACCCGGATGGCGCCGCGCAGCTTGCCGCTGACCTGCAGCACCAGTTCGATCTCGTCCTGCACCAGCGCCGCCTCGTCAACCTGTGGCCAGGGCGCGTCGATGATCTCGCCCATGCGGCGCTCGTAACCCAGTTCACGCCACAACTGGTGGGCGATGTGCGGCGCCGCCGGGTAAAGCGCGCGCAGCAGCAGGCCGAAACCTTCGCGCAGCACGGCGTTGTCGGCCGGGGTGTCGGGCAGCTTGGCGTCTTCCAGCGCGTTCAGCAGCTTCATCGCACCCGAGACCACGGTGTTGTATTGCATGCGGTCATAGTCACTGCTGACCTGGCGCAGAAGCAGGTGCAGTTCGCGGCGCAGTGCAGCAGCCGGCGAATTGGCCGGTGCCGGCGAGGCCACCCCGCTCTGGGCCTGGGACAGCCGGGCTTGCAGCTTCACCGCCGTGGACCACACGCGGCGCAGGAAGCGGTAGCTGCCCTCGGCGCCCGAATCGGACCATGCCGCGCTCTGGTCGGGCGGGCCGGCGAACATGGTGAACAACCGCGCCGTGTCGGCACCGAAGCGGGCGATGATGTCGCGCGGCTCGACCACGTTGTTCTTGCTCTTGCTCATTTTTTCGATGCCGCCCATCTGCACCGGCAGGCCGTCGGCCTTGGCGGTGGCGCCCACCGGGTGGCCCTTGTCGTCGGTCTTCACCTCCACTTCACTGGGGTAGAACCAGCGCTTCTTGCCCGAAGCGTCTTCGCGGTAGAACGACTCGTTGAGCAGCATGCCCTGCGTGAACAGCTTCTTGAACGGTTCGCTGAAGTTCACCAGGCCACGCGGCTTGCCGTCGGGCCCGGTGACCTGGATGTCACGCATGGCCTTGGTCCAAAACCTTGCGTAAAGCAAATGCAGCACGGCGTGTTCGATGCCGCCGATGTACTGGTCCATCGCCATCCAGTAGTCGTTGCGCGCATCGACCATGGCGTGGTCGTTGTCGGGGCTGCAGTAGCGCATGTAATACCACGCGCTGTCCACGAAGGTGTCCATCGTGTCGGTCTCGCGGCGCGCGGGTTTGCCGCACTGCGGGCAGGCCACGTTCAGGAACGACGCGCACTTGTTCAGCGGGTTGCCGCTGCCGTCGGGCACCAGGTCGGGCGGCAGGATGACGGGCAGGTCCTTCTCCGGCACCGGCACGCTGCCGCACCCGGGCCATTCGCGGCCCGGCTCGGTGCTGCCGGTGCAGTGGATGATGGGTATGGGCGTGCCCCAATAGCGCTGGCGGCTGATGCCCCAGTCGCGCAGGCGCCAAGTGGTCTTTTTCTCGCCCAGCCCCTTGGCCCGCAGCGCCGTGGCGATGGCGTCCACCGCAGCCTTGTGGCGCAGGCCGCTGTAGCTGCCGGAATTGATGGTCACGCCGCGGGTCTTGTCGCCGTACCAGTCTTGCCAGCGGGCGTAGTCGAAGTGCTCGCCGTCCAGATGCACCACTTCCAGAATCGGCAGCTGGTACTTCAGCGCAAAGGCGAAGTCGCGCTCATCGTGCGCCGGCACACCCATCACGGCGCCGTCGCCGTAGGTCATCAGCACGTAGTTGCCCACCCACAGCGGCAAGTCTTCTTCGGTCAGCGGGTGGCGCACCGTCAGGCCGGTGGGCATGCCGGCCTTTTCCTTCAGCGCCATCTCGGCTTCGGTGGTGCCGCCCTTCTTGCATTCATCGATGAACGCGGCCAGCGCCGGGTTGCCCAGCGCGGCATGTGCGGCCAGCGGGTGCTCGGGCGCCACCGCGCAGAACGTGACGCCCATGATGGTGTCGGCGCGGGTGGTGAACACATACATGCGGCCGTCGCCGATGCGCGCGCCAGCCGCGTCACGGATGCTGTGCGTGAAAGCAAAGCGCACGCCTTCGCTCTTGCCGATCCAGTGTTCCTGCATCAGGCGCACACGCTCGGGCCAGCCTTCCAGGAAGTGCGCCGAGGTGCTGTCGTTCACGCCGGCCAGCAGTTCGTCGGCATACTTCGTGATGGCGAGGTAGTAGCCCGGAATTTCGCGCTTTTCCACCAGCGCGCCGCTGCGCCAGCCGCGGCCATCTTCCACCTGTTCGTTGGCCAGCACGGTCTGGTCCACCGGGTCCCAGTTGACAATCTGCGTCTTCTTGTAGGCGATGCCCTTTTCCAGCATCTTCAGGAAGAA
>JAYSXE010000158.1:0-1529 GCA_043717565.1 Burkholderiales bacterium
TACGTGGGCACCCGGGCCATCGCCACACCGATCACCATCAACAACGACAGCCCCGTCGAACTGTCGCCGGCAGGTGGGACCAGCACGTCGCCCGTGCCCCAGACATTGGCGAGCACGCTGGAGCAAGTGGTGGCGCGCTATCCGGGCGAGCTGCTGGGCGGGCCAGCAACTGTCGCTTCCACACTGCATGTCCGGTCGTTCAAGGAGACGCCGACTGACCCGGCCCACACGAACCTCGTCGCTGTGCGGGTGGCCTTCGACGCCAATGGCCAGAAGGCGCAGTTCACACGCAGCAACCGGTTGCGCATCGGGGGTGCGCTGGTCAACTTCAGCACCATCCTGGACACCACGTACACCATCGAGACGATGGGCGGTGTGCGCTTGCTGAAGTTCGCGGCCATGCCGCCGCAGCTTCTTGCGGACAACTATCAGATGCCGCGCATGTATGCCGAGCGCAACGGCGGCGTGTTCGTCGCCTTCAAGGAGGCGGTGCCTGCCCAGCCCGCCTGGTCGATCCGGCTGAACAGCACCGCCAGCAACGCACTGCGCACTTCCTTGGGCATCCAGTCAGGTTTGCTGCAACAAGCGTCAACGGCCCCCACGCGGGGGCCGTTGGCGTTTTGACAAGCAAACACCCTGCACTTGCGGGGGCCACCCCGTTGCAGGCTTGCCGTCACCGTGCCGGCCATGCACCAATGACCCAATTCCTTGGGTGTTTGTTCACCAATCCGGCGCCAGCAATGAACTCAAAATGTGGCAAATACCCGAACTGGATGCATGCTTGTCAGCGGCGCGTGAGGCGCGTACGTTGTGCAGCAAACCAGGGCACTGTTCGGCCTGGCGCGTTGCTTGCTGAAGTGGGTGCAAGATGGTGGGTGATGGTGGTGTACATCGGCCCATCGGCCGGCACCGATCTGCATCAAATTGGAGACACGTGATCCGTTAGAGCAACACCAGATGACCGGAAAGCTCTGATGGAGCCTGGGCCTGTGAAGCCGGGACTTCATCAGAACTTCCCCGCCACCGATGGGGCTGATCGCCGCATCGGTGCTGTGTCCGATCTAGGAGGTCCTCATGGACGTGATCAGCAGTTTTGCAGCCCGTTATGAACGCACCCGCGAAGAGGAAATGTCTCTCGAAGACTACCTCGACGAGTGCAAGCGCAACCCGATTGCCTATTCCACCGCCGCTGAGCGCATGCTCAAGGCCATCGGCGAGCCGCAGATGGTGGACACCCGCAACGACCAGCGCCTGTCGCGCCTGTTTGCCAACAAGGTCATCAAGCGCTACCCCGCCTTCGCCGAGTTCTACGGCATGGAAGATGCCATCGAACAGGTGGTGAGCTACTTCCGCCATGCCGCGCAGGGCCTGGAAGAGAAGAAGCAGATTCTGTATCTGCTGGGCCCGGTGGGCGGCGGCAAGAGCAGCATTGCCGAGCGCCTGAAGGCGCTGATGCAGGAGGTGCCGTTCTACGCCATCAAGGGCAGCCCGGTGAATGAAAGCCCGCTGGGCCTGTTCGACCTGGTCGA
>JAYSXE010000159.1:0-7620 GCA_043717565.1 Burkholderiales bacterium
CGATGCCTTCAAGTAACATCGATAAATTGGCCTTACCAATTGACCAACAAGATAACCCACCCACTCATACGCACCCTGCCAGCCCATGCCCATCCAGGCCATCGAGCCCCGCCGCCTGTACCGTCAGATTGCAGACCAGTTGCGCAGCCTGATCCAGCAGGGCGAATACCCCGTGGGCAGCCGCCTGCCGGCCGAGCGGGATCTGGCCCTGCAGCTGGGCGTGTCGCGCCCGTCGGTGCGCGAAGCGCTGATTGCGCTGGAAGTGGAAGGCCTGGTGGATGTGCGCGTGGGCAGTGGCGTTGTGGTGCTGGCGCCGCATGCCACGCGCAAGCCGCGTGAAGTGGGCAACGCCTTCGGCCCATTTGAGATCATCCGCGCCCGGCAGGTGCTGGAAGGCGAACTCGCGGCCCTGGCTGCGCGCCGCATGACCAAGGCCCAGGTGGGCCACTTGCAGGGCGTGCTGGTCGCCATGGAAGGCGACATTGCTGCGGGCAGCATGCCCATCCACAGCGACCGCGAATTCCACCTGTGCATTGCGCAGGCGGCCGACAACGCGCCGCTGTTGCGCGCGGTGACCGAGCTGTACGACGAGCGCAACAACCCGCTGTTCGAAACCTTCGGCCACCACTTCGAAAACGCCAAGACCTGGCGCCTGGCGCTGGAAGAGCACCGCACCGTGCTGGGCGCCATCGCCAGCCGCGACGCCGACACCGCGCGCCGCGCCATGCAGCGCCATTTGCAACGTTCGCAAGGCCGCTACGCACGCATGGCGGTTGAACAGCAGCTGCAGCCTGCTGCCGCTGCCAAAACCCGTACCACCACTCTCAGATTTCAGAGGACACCATGACCGCAAGATTGCAAGGCAAAACCGCACTCGTCACCGCCGCCGGGCAGGGCATTGGCCGCGCCGTGGCCGAGGCCTTCGCGCGCGAAGGCGCCCGGGTCATCGCCACCGACATTCGGCTTGACCTGCTGCAGGGTCTGGAGGCCGCCAACGGCTTCGTCACTGAGCCGCTGAACGTGCTGGACCCGGCCGCCATCACCGCCTGCGCCGCCCGCCACCCGGGTGTGAACGTGCTGTTCAACGCCGCTGGCTTCGTGCACCACGGCACCGTGCTGGACTGCACCGAAGAGCAGTGGGACCAGGCCTTTGACCTGAACGTGCGTTCGATGTACCGCACCATCAAGGCCTTCCTGCCCGGCATGCTGCAGCAGGGCAGGGGTTCCATCATCAACGTGGCCTCGGGTGCCAGCAGCGTGAAGGCCGCAGCCAACCGCTTTGTCTACGGGTCTACCAAGGCAGCCGTCATCGGCCTGACCAAGGCGGTGGCACTGGACTTCATCACCAAGGGCGTGCGCTGCAACGCCATCTGCCCCGGCACCGTGGAATCACCGTCGCTGCGCGACCGCATCAGCGCACTGGCCCAGAGCAGCGGCCAGACAGTGCAACAGGTGGAAGCCATGTTCATCGCCCGCCAGCCCATGGGCCGGCTGGGCACCGCCGAAGAGATTGCCTCGCTGGCTGTGCACCTGGCCAGTGACGAATCCAGCTTCACCACCGGCACGGCCGCGATGGTGGACGGCGGCTGGACGCTCTGAACCCCGACACCCTGACAAACACCCCCCACTCCAACGCAAAGGAACAAGACGATGAAGCTGCTTCGCCACGGCCCCAAGGGCCAGGAAAAACCAGGCCTGCTTGACGCCCAGGGCCAGGTGCGCGACCTGTCGGGCTTGATGGCCGACATCACTTCCGCCACGCTGACGCCACAGGGCCTGGCCGCACTGAAGGCCATCAACCTGGAACAGCTGCCCGTGGTGCCGCAGGGCCGGCTGGCGGTGCCCTGGTCGGGCATGGGCAAGTTCATCGCCATCGGCCTGAACTACGCCGACCATGCGGCCGAATCGAACATGCCCATCCCCAAGGAACCGATCGTCTTCACCAAGACGGTGGACAGCGCCGTGGGGTGCAACCACCCCGTGGTGCTGCCCAAGGGTTCGGTGAAGAGCGACTGGGAGGTGGAGCTGGGCGTGGTCATCGGCAGCCGTGCACGGTATGTGTCGGAAGCCGACGCGCTGGCGCATGTGGCCGGCTTCTGCGTGGTGAACGACGTGTCCGAGCGCGAATACCAGCTGGAGCGCGGCAGCCAGTGGGACAAGGGCAAGGGTTGCGACACCTTCGGCCCCACCGGCCCCTGGCTCGTCACCACCGACGAAGTGGGCGACGTGCACAACCTGGCGATGTGGCTGGACGTGAACGGCAAGCGCTACCAGACCGGCAACACCAAGACCATGATCTTCACGGTGGCGCAGATCGTCAGCCACTTGAGCCAGTTCATGACGCTGAACCCTGGCGACCTGATCACCACCGGCACCCCGCCCGGCGTGGGCCTGGGCATCAAGCCCCACCCGGTGTTCCTGAAGCCCGGTGACGTGATGACGCTGGGCATCGAAAAACTGGGCGACCAGCGCCAGACGGTGCACGCCTGGGACCCAGCCCTCATCGACGGCTGACACCGCCACCGTCGGCCACCGGCGGCCACCACCAGCCACCTTCAGCCACCTTCAGCCACCACACGGCACCGAGGCCCGCATGTCTTCAAGCCCCACCATCCGCATCCACCCGGCCGACAACGTCATCATCGCTCGGCGCCAGTTGCTGGGCGGCACGGTGGTGGGCGAAGAGGGCATCACCATCGCGGGTCTGGTGCCGCCCGGGCACAAGGTGGCCACCCGCGCCATGGCCGCGGGTGAGCCGGTGCGCCGCTACAACCAGATCATCGGCACCGCCACGCAGCCCATTGCCGCCGGCCAGCACGTTCACACGCACAACCTGGCTTTCAGCAACTTCGAACGCACGCACGAGCCCGGCGCCGGCGTCACGCCCACGGCCTACGTGGCCGAGCCGGCCACCTTCATGGGCATCAAAAGGGCCGACGGCCGCGTGGCCACGCGCAACTACATCGGCGTGCTGACCAGCGTGAATTGCAGCGCCACGGCGGCGCGCGCCATCGCTGACCACTTCAGGCGCGACATCCACCGTCACGACGAAAATTCGGCGCTGGCCAACTTCCCGAACGTGGACGGCGTGGTGGCGCTGACCCACGGCATGGGCTGCGCCACCGCCAGCGACGGCGAAGAACTGCAGGTGCTGCGCCGCACCCTGGGCGGCTACGCGCGGCACGCCAACTTCGCCGCCGTGCTGGTGGTGGGCCTGGGCTGCGAGACCAACCAGATCCAGGGCCTGGTGGCGCAGGAAGGGCTGCAGGAAGGCGCCTGGCTCGTCACCTTCAACATCCAGGACACCGGTGGCACGGCCAAGACCGTGGCCCGCGGCATCGAAGAGATCAAGCGCCTTCTGCCGCATGCCAACCGCGTGCAGCGCGTGCCGGTGCCCGCCAGCCACCTGGTGGTGGGCCTGCAGTGCGGCGGCAGCGACGGCTACAGCGGCATCAGCGCCAACCCGGCGCTGGGTGCCGCGGTGGACCGCCTGGTGCGCCACGGCGGCACCGCCATCTTGAGCGAAACGCCGGAAATCTACGGCGGCGAGCACCTGCTGACGCGCCGCGCCGTCAGCACCGACGTTTCAGACAAGCTGCGCGCGCGCATCCGGTGGTGGGAGGCCTACACCGCGCGCAACGGCATGCAGATGGACAACAACCCCTCCGCCGGCAACAAGGCAGGGGGCCTGACCACCATCTTGGAAAAGAGCTTGGGCGCCATTGCCAAGAGCGGCACCACCAACCTGGTGGACGTGGTGGAGTTTGCCGAGCGTGTGGACGCCAAAGGCTTCGTCTACATGGACACCCCGGGCTACGACCCGGTGTCGGCCACCGGCCAGGTGGCGGGTGGTGCCAACCTCATCTGCTTCACCACCGGGCGCGGTTCGGCCTATGGCTGCGCGCCGTCACCTTCACTGAAGCTCAGCACCAACACCGCGCTGTGGCGCAAGCAGGAAGACGACATCGACATCGACTGCGGCGGCATCGTTGAAGGCCTGGAAAGCGTGGACGCGGTGGGTGAACGCATCTTCCAGCTGATGCTGGCCACCGCTTCGGGGCGTAACACCAAGAGCGAACTGCACGGTTATGGGCAGAACGAGTTTGTGCCGTGGCAACTGGGCGCGGTGATGTAGCCGGTGATACCGCAAAAACTCAAATACGCTGGCCCTGTGTGCTGGCTCGCTGCAACGTACGGCGGGCGGCCAACTGCCGCGCCGTTGCGGCCAGCAGCAGGGCGGCGCCACACAACCACAGGCTGCGCGGCTCCGGAACGGTCAAGGCTGCAGACTGGACGCTGAGCGTCTGGAAGCTGTCCTTCAGCACCAGGTTGTCCAGTGCGAACTGGCCAAACCGGTTGTCGGCCACCCTGAAGCTCACCGACGACAAGCCCGTGAAGGTGGTGGGCAGAACAAACGTTTCAAAGTCCGACAGCGGGCCACGCCCGTCATTCACGCCGTCCAACGTGAACTGCGTGCGCACCGACCCCCCCACCGCGTACTGGCCCACGACCTCGATCGCACCCGCCCACAACAACGGTGCGCCCTTGTGCGTTTCAGCGCCGTCAAACTGTGTCAGGTCAAAGGCCTGCCCGCCGGCAGAACGCACCTTGATGGTTGAAAAGCCGCTCCAGATGTAGTTGCTGCCGTTGTGTGCACATTCGGGCCAGCAACTGCCGGCGTTGCCGATGAAGGCAAAACCGCCGTGGCTGCTGGTGACGAAGCCCTGCGATTGGTAGCCGCCCGACAGGTTCCAGGCCCGGCCGTTCATGTCCAGCGTGGTGGGGTCGGCATGTGCCGGAACACACGCCAGGGCGGCCAGCAGCACAACCGCAGGGCACAGAGAGCGACGCTTCATGATCTTCTTTCGCAGTGGGCGATGGACGTGGTGGCCACGCAGGCCTGCGCAGCGCCACAACACAGGGTTCAGCGGTACCACTTGGATTTCGGCCTGCACGCGCTGAACTGAAGCACCGGGCCCAATGAAGTTGTGTTTTCAGCCCGGTGCCGGCCTGCCGGAGGACCACCTTCTGTGGCGCCAGGCGCACTTTGCGACATCATCGGCACACCACTGCCTGGACCATACCCACCACCTGGCGCCCGCGCCGCCGCCCACCAAGGCCCACCGCCATGCATTTCGTGCCATCCATCAGCCTGCCGGGCGACCCCACCGCTGAACACTGGAGCCTGAGCTTTGTGGACGGCAAGTTGCTGCTGCCCGAGCCGGAGGAAAAAGCGTTCAGCCCGCTGCAGGCCCTGGGCTTGCACGACCAGGCCGAGGCGCGCCACTACCTGGGCCGGCTGGACGGCCACGACTGCTGGGCGCTGCGCCTGCCCGCGGCACCGGCCGGCTGGCGGCCGGTGCCGCTGCGCGCCGCGATGATGGGCTTCTCTGCACCCTTGGCCGCGCTGGCAGGGCGCGCCGCACAGGTGCTGGACTGGGACCGCACCCACCGCTTCTGCGGCGCCTGCGGCACCGCCACGGAACTGCAACCTGGCGAACGCGCCCGCCGCTGCCCGGCTTGCGGCCACACCGCCTACCCGCGCATCAGCCCGGCCATGATGGCGCTGGTCTGGCGCCCCGGCGAAGTGCTGCTGGCACGCGCGCCGCATTTCGTCAACCAGATGTACAGCGCGCTGGCCGGCTTTGTGGAAGCGGGCGAGTCCATCGAACAATGCATCCACCGCGAAGTGGCCGAAGAGGTGGCCGTCCAGGTGGAAGACCTGCGCTACTACGGCAGCCAGAGCTGGCCCTTCCCGAACAGCCTGATGACGGCCTTCACCGCGCGCTGGGCCGGTGGCGACATCGTGCCGCAGGCCGGCGAAATTGCCGACGCACAATGGTTTGCCATCGACGCGCTGCCCCAGATACCGCCGCGCTTTTCCATCTCGGGGCACCTTATACGCGACACCGTGCAGGCCATGATGGCCAACCCCAACGGTTGCCCCTGAACCCGCTGAGCACACCACGCCATGGAAACCATTGCGCCCGAGACGCTGACCGAATCCGCCATCCTGGCCGCCGTGCATGCACAGGCCGACACCGCGGTGGGCCTGCTGCAGCGCCTGGTGGCCCAACCGTCGCTGCTGGGCCGGGAAGCGGGCGCGCAGGCCATCATGGCCGGCGGGTTTTGGCTTCTACCCCGGCAGCACGCCAACGCAGGAGCGCAGCGAAGTGGAAGCGCTGGTGCATGCCGCACATACGGCACACCCGCACCGCGCCGCGGTCACGGTGGACATCAGCTACCACGGCTTCCAGGCTGAGGGCCTGGTGGTGGAACTGCAGCAGCCCGCCATGCAAGCGCTGATGCGGGCGCACCACGACATCACCGCCCAGGTCGCCAGCACCCGTGCTTCCACCGCCACCACCGACGTGCGTTTCTTCCACCTGTACGGCCACATTCCCTGCACCTGCTACGGTCCGGTAGGCGAAAGAATCCACGGCATCGACGAATGGGTGTCGCTGGGCAGCATGCACCAGGTGACGGCCGTGCTGGCACTGTTCATCGCCAGGTGGTGTGGCTTGAACCGCTTGCCGAACCAGGAACCCGCGGCTTGACAGCGCCCGGGGGCCCGCCCGAAAACACCACGCTGCCTGCAGGCAACAGCAACAGCAACAGCAACATCATCACGCGGCCCGGCCTCGCACTGCTGGCCGCCGCCATGGCCGCAGCCTTGTTCGTGGGCATGGACGCCACCGTGAAGACGCTGGCGCACCGTTTCGACACCCTGCAGCTGACCTTCCTGCGCTTTGCCGCAGGTTCGCTGTTCGCCGTGCCGCTGTGGGCCTGGTTTCGAACCGCCCTGCCCCAGCGCAACAGCTGGCCGCTGCACACCCTGCGCAGCGTGATGTTGCTGCTGGCCTTGCTGGGCTGGTTCCACAGCCTGACGCTGCTGCCCTTGGTGCAGGCCGTGGCGGTGACCTACACCGCGCCGCTGGTCATTTCGGTGCTGGCCATGTTTCTGTTGAAGGAGCAACCGTCGCGCTGGATCTGGCTGGCGCTGGCCTTGGGCGGTATTGGCGCGGTCGTGGCCGTATGGCCCGAACTGCGGGCCAGCGACACGCCAGCCAGCGCCGCGCGGCTGTTCGGCATGGCCGCCGCTGCCGTGTCGACCGTCTGTTATGCCGGCGTGGTCATACTGGCCCGCCACCAGGCCCAACGCGACAGCCTGTGGACCATTCTGCTGGTGCAGAACCTGTTGCCGTTGTTGCTGCTGTCAGCCCCTGCGCTGTGGCGCTGGTCACCCATGCTGTGGTCTGACGTGCCCACGGTGCTGATGATCGGCGCCCTGGCCACGGGCGGCCTGCTGTGCATCACCTGGGCCTTCACCCACATCGAAGCCAGCCGGGCCGCACCCATGGAATACACCGGCCTGGTGTGGGCTGGACTTCTGGGCTACACCCTCTTCGGCGAAGTGCCCAGCGTTTGGACGCTGTCATCAGCGGCGCTGATCATCCTGGGTTGCTTGCTGCTGATGCGGCGGTAGTTGTTCGCTGCGCAACAGGTGTCGCCCGATGTAGGCCGTCGGGGTGAGTGCAGTGGGCGTGCTTCCATTGGGCGTGCCTGCATTGCCGCGGTCGCGAGCCAGCGGGGCGTGCCGCTACGCTCATGTCATCCTTT
>JAYSXE010000160.1:0-19731 GCA_043717565.1 Burkholderiales bacterium
CGAGCGTGGCGACGTGGTCACCGCGCTCCACGCCTGGCGGCTGAGCATCTTCGGCACCGGGATGTACATGCTGTACATGCCCAACCGACACCAGACGCGCGCCGCCTCGACCTTCATCGAATACATGCTGGACCGGGCGCGCCAGGCGGGCCGGCGGGAAGATGCGGGTCGGCCGACGGAACGGAAAAGCCCGGTCGACAAGCCCCAGAAGCACCGCAAATCGTAGGCACGGCACACAAGAGCCCCGCATGGCCTCACTTCACAACACCCCGTTTGCGGCGACATCACACAAACCTGGTGCGACCGGCAAGAATCGAACTTGCGACTAAGCCTTCGGAGGGCCCAATGATATCCACTTCACCACGGTCGCCGCGGGTAGCCACTGATTCTAGGGCAAGCCCGCGCACGGGCCGGCCGCAGCGTTGAACAGTGCGCGTTAGGGCCCTGCAGGCTGCCGGCTTGCGCTGGGGCGCGCCCATATAATCAAGGGTTTACGTTGTCGCGTGGCCCGGTTGCTGGCCGGCGCCTGATCTGGGGACTTCATGAGCTCATCGCACGACCATTCCAACCACGCGGCCGGCACGGCTGCAGCGGACCATGCAGCGCATGACCTTCCCCACGAAGGCCCGATCCGCACGACCAACCAGTTGATCTGGGCGGTGCTGGCCTCGTTCGTGATACCCATCGTCGCCATCATCCTGCTGGTGAACTATGTGAACTTCGGAACCAAGCCGTCCGCCGGCAGCACAGCCCTGGGGCCTGAGGCAGTGGCCCAGCGCCTGCAGCGCGTGGGCGCGGTGGAAATCCGGGACGCGGCCACGACCGTGGTGCGCACGGGCGAGCAGGTGTTCCAGGCCGCCTGCACGGCCTGCCACACATCGGGTGCTGCTGGCGCGCCCAAGGTTGGCGACGAAGCCGCCTGGGCGCCGCGCTTGAAGACCGGTTACGAGACCCTGTTGAACTCGGCCCTGAAGGGCAAGGGCGCGATGGGTGCGCAAGCTGGCGGCGACCACAGCGACCTTGAGGTGGCGCGCGCCGTGGTCTACATCACCAACAAGTCCGGCGGCAAGTTTGAAGAACCCAAGGCCCCTGCTGCGGCACCGGCTGCCGCTGCCAGCGCGCCGAAGTAAAGCCGCGCCGCCAGCCGGCGGCTATTCCGCGGGCCGCTGCGGCGGCTGCGGCTGCAACACGTAGCCGAAGCGCGCAGGCATCTGCGCAAAAGGCAGTTCCTGCGGCTGCCAGTGCCCGGCCTCCACCGCCTGCAAGGCCAGCGCCATGTCCATGCTGTGCACGATGCCGAAGCCCCGCTCGGTGTTGATGAACAGGCGCCCTTCTTCGCACAACCAGCAGCTTCTGGCCTGCGCCGCTTCGCCAGTGTGGCTGGTCAGCGGCCAGCCCTCGGCGTCCTGCACCCGCCAGGTCCAGGGCGCGGCCTGCAACTGCACATACACGCGCTGCGGGCCGTTCTGGAAGTACCACGCGCCGTCGGCGTCGTGCCCGTAGTTGCGCTCGATGAAGGCCAGCAGCTTGTCGTGCTGGATGCGGCTGCCTTTGACCAGCGGAAATGGGCCGGCAGCCTGCGTGCGGTCGTCGCGCATGTACCAGTCGCCGCGCGCGTCCAGCGCCAGCCAGCCGTAGCAGTTCGGCACGTTCGGCCACTTGGCCATTGCGGCCCTGACGATGTCGTCCATGCGTTGACCTTACACCGCCCGACCTCGTGGGGTGCGCACCGGGTTTTTGTTCAGGCGTGGGCCAGCAGCCAATCGCTGACGGCCAGTGGCATGGCCGTGACGCGCGCCGGGTAGCGGCCCTGCGGAAAACCGACATGCCCGCCATGTGCTGGCCGCCACAGCGTGACCCGGGGGTTGCTGCTGGCGGTGGGTAGCGAGCGCGCGGGCACGAAGGGGTCGTTGCCGGTGTTCAGCACCAGTGAAGGAATGCGCAGCCGGCCCAGGTGCGGCAGGGCCGACGCGCGGGCCCAATAGTCGTTCGTGTCGGCAAAGCCGTGCAAGGGCGCGGTGACCGCGTTGTCGAATTCGTAGATGGTGCGCGCTGCGGCCATGCGCTGGGCGTCGAACAGGCCCGGGTGCTGTTTCAGCTTGGCCAGCGCCTTGGGCTTCATGGTCGACAGGAACATGCGCGCGTACACGTGGCGGTTGAAACCACGGTCGATGGCCTGGCCGGCTGCTGCCAGGTCGATGGGCGAACACACCGCGGCCACGGCAGCGGCGGTGGCCGCCGCGCTGTCGCCCGCTTCTTGCGCCCAGCGCAGCAGCGCGTTGCCGCCCAACGACACGCCCACCACCAGCAACGGGGCACGCGCGCGCTGGCGAATGCGTTGCAGCACCCAGCCGATTTCTTCGAAGTCGCCCGAGTGGTAGGCCCGTGGTGCCAGGTTCAATTCACCCGAGCAGCCGCGAAAGTGCGGCACCGAATAGGCCCAGCCGCGGGCCTGCGCGATGCTGCCGAAGGCTTGCGCGTAGGAACTGTCGCTGTTGCCTTCCAGACCGTGGAACAGCACCAGGTGGTGCTGCGCGGCGGGCGCTGCCGGCCGCTGCAGGTGGTCCACGTCAATGAAGTCGCCGTCAGGCGTGGCCCAGCGTTCGCGTTGGAATGCCGGCGGCATGACGTGGTGGCGGTGCGACCGTGTAGCCGCCCAGATGGTCTGCAGGTTGCCCCCCGGCAGCCAGACCGGTGCGCGGTAGCCCTGCATCAGCGCAGCGGTGTGTCGTGGGTGGGGGTGGGCATGGGCATGGGCATGGGCGTCACGGCCGGTCAGTGCAGCGTGCTGGGCCAGGGGCCGTCGCCCGACGGCTGTGCCGGGCCGGGCGCCTGCAACGAACCGGGGCTGGCATGGTGCGAGGCCAGGCGCCAGCCTTGCACGGTCTTGACGTAGAAGTTGGTGGCAATCACCCAGGCGGTCTGCGGGCCTTCGGAGCCGGCCACGGTGACTTTTTCCATCAGGTGGTGCAGGGCGCTGTCGAGGTATTCGATGCGATGCACCTGTTCCACCTGCACCGGTATGCCGCCGCTGGCAAAGATGGCTTCGAAGCTGGCGCGTATGGCGCCCGCGCCCACCACGCGGCCGCCGCCAGGGTGCACGCAGACGATGTCGTCGTCATCGGCCCACAAGGCCATCAACGCTTCGATGTCGCCGCGCTGCAGCGCTTCGTACAGCGCGGCTTCCACGTCGTCGGGGCTGTTGGACGCGGCGGTTGGTGGGCGCGTGGGCATGGGGGGCGCTACCCGAAGACCGCGAAATGGCCGGTCGGCCGGCTGACGCGTGGCTGCGCACCCGGGTTCTGCCCCTTGGCCTGTGCGCACTGGCCGTCGTCACGGGGCTGCGTGTCGCTGCAGTTGCTGCCCACCTTTCCACGCGAGCCCGAAACGCCGTGAACGCTGGCGTGGCTGCGTGCGAAAGACAGTTGTGCTGCTGATGGATGGCTCGCCGTCATAGCGAAGAATTGTAGAGATCGGTGGCATGCCCATGCCGATCGGGCCAAAGCAAGCCGCTGCACTGCGTCTCGGGCTGCGCAGCATCCGCAAGCGGGTTGCGCTGGGCCTGTCGCTGGCGCTGCGGGCTTGGGGCTTGCAGGCCGATACGCAGCCTTCTGCGCAGCCCACCGGGCGTTCTTGGCGTGGCCTTATCGTCGGCGCTATGCAGCATCAAGCTTCGGCTCCTTCGGCGCCTCTGTCGGCGGGTCTGTCAGCGGTGGTGGCCGGTTTTGTGGCCGTGCTGGTGGGCGTCACCAGTTCGGTGGCCATCGTGTTCCAGGCCGCCGCGGCGCTGGGCGCCACGCCGGCACAGGCAGCTTCGTGGATGTGGGCGCTGGGGCTGGGCATGGGCATCACCAGCCTGGGCTTGAGCCTGTGGTACCGGCTGCCGGTGTTGACGGCGTGGTCCACGCCCGGTGCGGCGCTGCTGGTCACGGCCGGCGCTGGTGTGCCCATGGCCGAGGCGGTGGGTGCTTTCATGCTGTGCGCCGTGCTCATCACCGTGGCGGGCGCCACAGGCTGGTTCGAACGCGTGATGGGGCGCATTCCGCAGTCGCTGGCGGCGGCGCTGCTGGCCGGCGTGCTGACGCGTTTCGCGATTGACGGCTTTGCTGCCGCGCAGCGCGAATTCGCCGTGGTGTTCACGATGTTTGTCGTCTACCTGCTGGGCCGGCGCTGGTGGCCGCGTTATGCCGTGCCGGCGGTGCTGTTGGCTGGCGTGGCGGTGGCGGCGCTTCACGGGCAGTTGAACCTGGCCAGCGTGCAGTGGCAGTGGGCCACGCCGGTGTTTACCATGCCGGCCTTCAGTGTGGCGGCCACCGTGGGCATAGCACTGCCGCTGTTTGTGGTGACCATGGCTTCGCAGAACCTGCCGGGCGTGGCGGCGCAGCGTGCGGCGGGTTACAACACCCCGGTTTCGCCGGTGGTGGCTGTCACCGGTGTGGCCAGCTTGCTGCTGGCACCGTTTGGTGGTTATGCGCTGAACCTGGCGGCCATCACCGCTGCCATCTGCATGAGCCCCGAGGCGCACCCCGACCCCGCACGGCGCTGGCTGGCCAGCGCCGCGGCCGGCGTGTTCTACATCGTCATGGGGCTGCTGGGCGGCGCAGTGGTGGGGCTGTTGGCTGCTTTCCCGAAAGCGCTGGTGCTGGCTCTGGCCGGGCTGGCGCTGCTGGGCACCATCGGTTCGGGCCTGGCAGCGGCGGTGAAGGACGAGAGCACGCGCGAGGCGGCGCTCATCACCTTCCTCATCACCGCCAGTGGCTTGAGCCTGTGGGGTGTGGGCGCCGCCTTCTGGGGCGTGGTGGCGGGCGCGCTGGCCCTGCTCGTGCAGCGCTGGCGGCGTCCGGCGTCTTGATCCGAAGCCGCGCTGTCGATCTGGGTGACAGTGGCCGTTGTCGGGTGCATGCCGGTCAGGCCGGGCTGGCAGCGGCGGGGGCCGTGGCTGGATCTGTCCGATGGCCCTGCGCCGTGTGTGAGCACAAGGTGTGCAACCGCACCTGGCACTGGCCCGCGGTGATGTGCACCACCGCGCCCTTGGGCAACATGTTCCAAATGCCAGTCTCGGTGGCGCCCTCGGCGCTGTCGCACAGCGGCTCGCTGGCAACCGTGATGCCCATGCGCGTGCGCCGCAGGTACAGCGTGGGCGGCTGGTCGTCGCTGGCGATGCGAAAAGCCAACAGCTGTTCACCGTCGGACAACACAGCGGCAAAGCGCAGCGGCTGCACGACGCCATGCTGCTGCATCAGCTGCGCAGTGTCGTCCAACACGCCCAGCACGGCGTCAGCGGCTTCGGCGCCGGCCTGCATGCGTGCCAGTGCCAGCAGAAACAGCAGTTCGGAGTCGGTGGCGCCGCGGCGGTCGCCGTACAGGCTGTCGGGCAGACGCGCCTCCAGTTCGCGGCGCAGCAGCGTGTAGCCGCCGATCTGCCCGTTGTGCATGAACAGGTACCGGCCGTGCCTGAAGGGGTGGCAGTTCTGGCGCGCGATGCCGCCGGCCGTGGCCGCGCGCACGTGGGCGAAGAAAAGGTGCGACGACAACGTCTGCGACAGCGCCAGCAGGTTGTCGTCACTCCAGGCCGGCATCACCTCGCGGTAGACGCCGGGCTCGGCGCGGTCGCCGTACCAGCCGATGCCAAAGCCGTCGCCGTTGGTCTGCACATGGCCTTCTTCGGCATGCAGCGACTGCCGCATCAGCGAATGGCGGGGTTTGGCGATCAGCTCTTCCAGGAAGAGCGGTTCACCCAGGTAAGCAGCAAGACGGCACATGGCGCGGCCCGAAGGCGGAAGTGCGGGTACTGCACTATCGGCCGCGGGCCGCCTGGCCTTGAGGGCTGCCCGGTGCTGGCACCCCGCCCCCGGGCGTGCGGAAATGGGGGGCGGGGAACCGGCGGCTGTAGCGCCGCCGGCTGCTCAGCGCTTTGCGGACACCGGCTCGCTGCCCAGTGGCACGCCACCTGCGCCGGCCTTGAAGGTCAGCGGGCTCACGGCCGCCTGCTGGCCCACGCCGGGCTTGCTCCAGTCGCAAACGCCGTCGGCGAACACGGCCTGCAGCCGCGCCCATTGCGGGTCGGTGAAGGTGCCGGCCGCGTAGTCGGTGCGCGCATGGGCCTTCAGCTGGCACTTCAGCACGTTCTCGGCGCGCGGGCCGCCCGCCACCTGGCGCGGCGACAGTGAAGGCTTCAGGAAGGGGTCTGCATCACACACCGCTTGGTCGGTGGTCTTCACCGTCTGCGTGGCGTCGGTGGGCAGGATGCAGTGGTTGGCCGCCGCAGCCGGGCGGGCGCGCCGCACCTTGGTTTCGATGCTGTCGCCACTGCCGTCAGCCTTCAGCGCGGAAAGCCACTGGCTCATGGTGTTGAATGCGTCCAGCGCCATGGTGCCGGGTGGCGTGAGGCCGGTGCGGGCAAAGCGCCACATCGCCTGGTTGTTGGCGTCGCCCGCTTCGGCGGTGATGCGGTCGCGGATGCCGAAGCTGAACCACTGGTGGTGGATGGGCGCACCGGGGGGGTTCAGTCCGGGCGGCACGGTGACGTTGGAATCGTCCCAGCCGCGCATGTCGATCATCGCTGTCTTGGCCAGCTGCTTGCCGCTGGCCACGATGCCCGAGCGGTAGGCAGTTTCCAGCGCCGCCGTGTCGGCCGTGGTGCGCGCTGCGCGCGGCGTGCTGTCGCGGTCGATGCCACCCACCAGTTCGTTCAGCGTCACGTACTCTTCAGCCGTTATGGCGCTGTCGCGCAGCGCCTTCAGGCCGTACTGCACACCCACGTTGTCGCGCGTGTCGCGCGCGGCGGGCGACCCAGCCGCCTTGCCCCAGATCGACTCGGCCCAGCTCCAGGCGTTGCAGCGCGGCAGGTTGGCCGTGGCCACCGCGTTGGCGGGGTCGTAGACGGCGCTGTTGGGCAGTTCGCAGTTGTTGATGAAGGTGCTGCCGCGCGTGATGGCACCGGTGGTGTTGTTGCCGACGGACGCGCTCAGGTACAGGCCGGCGCGGCCGTTGTTGCCGAAGGCGTTGAACCAGGCGTGGCAGGCACTCTGGTCGGGGTGGCCGTTGATGGCCGCCTTCTTGGCGTTGATCTGCGCCTGCGTCAGCCCGGTGCCCAGGGCCGCCCACGCCGGCTTCTGGTAAGCCTCGACCAGCAGCACGCAGTCGCCCACTTCCATCGACGTGGTCTCTGAATCGGGGTAGGTGCAGGTGGTGGTCACGCCGTCCAGCAAGCCCGGCATGATCGAAGCCGACATGTTGGAGTTGATGGAACCGCCCGAGCAGCCCGAGCCGATGGTGAACTTGATGCCGCCATAGGTGTCGCTGATGTGTTCCTTCATCATCATCACCGTCTCGGCCATCATCACGCGGTTGGAATTGCGTGCCGAGTCGGTCATGCTGTTGGCCACCACCAGGGTGCCCTTGCCCAGCTGCGCGTCGCTGCCCGACCACGCGGTGGCCGGCCGCGCCTGGCGCCGTGGCTGGCCGGTGCTGGCGCCGAAATTGAACACCACGGAACGGTTCCAGCCGGCGTGCGGTGCCATCGGGTCCCAGGTGGCTTTGGTGGGGTCCCACAGCACGGCGATGTCGTAGATGCCGCGGTTCATGGTGCCGCGTTCCACGCGCACCACGTAGGGAACGGTGGCGCCGCCGTCGGTGGTGGTGGTGGCCAGGTCGCCCGGTGTGCTGCCCACCGTGTAAGGCTTGAAGCAGGGGTTGGCGGGTGGCGTGGCCGTGGTGGCCGGTGCGGTGGCCAGGGCATTGACCGATGGCGACGGGTCGGGCACGGCCAGGCTGCACCCGGCGGTGGTGGTGCGGTAGTACAGCTTGGTTTCGGTGGCGATGTTGCAGTTGGCGTCGGCCGTGCCAGCCAGGCCGCTGGCGTTGGTGGCCGGCGTGTTGCCGTTCACCGCCTGCGGCACGGGCGTGGCGCAGTGGAATGGCGTCACCTGCGCACCGGACAGCACGGGGCCGTGGCGCGGTGCGTTGGTCACCGTCAGCGCCGCCGGGCTGGTGCCGTCGGTGCGCGCCACGATGGTGTTGTCGCCGGCGGCCAGGCCGGTGATCACGCCCACATAGCGCCCGTTGCCGGCGGCGGTGAAGGCCGAACTGACGTCGCGGCCGCCCACTTCCACCCGCAGGCCGCTGGCCACAGAGCCGGTGGGTACCAGCACTTCCACGGTCACATCGCCGCCACTGACGAGGTCAGCGCGGTTGTGCAGCGTCTTGATTTCGACAGGCGCGTCGCTGTCGTCAGCACAACCCATCAGGCCGATGGCCAGGGCCAGTGGTGTGCATACCAGCAGGCGGCGGATGGAAAGGCGGGGTCTCATGGGGCGTGTCTCCAGCGAACGTTGAAAACCGAACCGGTGGTGTCGGCGCGCAGCAGAGCCCATCTCAACGCCGAAGCGAGCGCTTGCCCATGCGGCCTAACCCTGTACGGGTTTGTGTGAATGGCCTTTGGCCAGCGGCCTGCAACCTTGGTTCCGCAGGGCCGGCGCGCTGGCTGCAGGCCCGGGGCGCGTGTGCAACACTGCCGGCCCGCGCACCCGCCATTGCACCCGCCACGCCAAAGCCCATGAAGAAGCTGCTCTTTGTTGCCGACCCGCTGGAGACCTTCAAGACCACCAAGGACTCCACCTACGCCATGATGAAAGAGGCCGCCGCGCGCGGCCACCGGCTGATGGCGTGCGAGCCCAAAGACCTGCGGTGGCAGCGTGGCGAGCCGGTGATGGGCTTTGTGCGCGACATCACGCTCACCGGCCGCCCGGGTGACGGCCACAGCGGCGACTGGTTTGAAGCCGCGCAGCACAGGCCCGACGAGCGGCCGCAGCCCCTGCACGAGGTGGACGCGGTGCTGATGCGCAAGGACCCGCCCTTCGACAGCGAATACTTCTACGCCACCCACCTGCTCAGCCAGGCCGAGCGCGAAGGTGCGCGGGTGTTCAACAAGGCCAGCGCGCTGCGTGAACACCCGGAAAAACTGGCCATCCTGGAATTTCCGCAGTTCATCGGCCCCACGCTGGTGACGCGCGACGCCGACGACGTGAAGCGCTTCCACGCTCAGCACCAGGACATCATCTGCAAGCCGCTGGACGGCATGGGTGGCATGGGCATCTTCCGCGTCGGCCCTGACGGCCTGAACCTGGGCAGCATCACCGAAACCCTGAACCGCAACGGCGCGCAGACGCTGATGGTGCAGAAGTACCTGCCCGAGATCACCCAAGGCGACAAGCGCGTGCTGGTGATCGGTGGCGTGCCCGTGCCGTTTTCGCTGGCGCGCATACCGCAGGGCAGCGAGATCCGCGGCAACCTGGCGGTGGGCGGCAAGGGCGTGGCACAGCCGTTGTCGGCGCGCGACCTCGAGATTGCCGAAGCGCTGGGCCCCGTGCTGGCCGCTCGCGGGCTGCTGCTGGTGGGCCTGGACATCATTGGCGACTGCCTGACCGAGATCAACGTCACCAGCCCCACGGGCTTTGCCGAGATCACGAACCAGGCTGGTTTTGATGTCGCCAAGCGCTTTGTCGATGCGCTGGAGGCCGCACTGTGACGCCAGCGCCCAGAGACTTGGTGGCGTTGCTGGACGACAGCCTTCGCTTTGATGCCGAATACGGGCAGCGCCTGAGCAACCACCTGCCGATGCTGCTGGTGGCGCTGCACCGGTTGGGCGCCAGCGACGAAAGGGTCACGGACGCAGCAGCCACCTACGCGGCCCGGCTGCACGCCATGCCGCCGCTGCAGGCCTGGTCGGCCGGAGACCCCTGGCGCCTGCCCCTGGGGCAGCCGGCCGTGTGGCCGGCCTACCGCTACCTGTTCACCACCTGGATGCACGAAGAAGGTGCCGGCGAAACGCTGCGCCAGGTGTTGCCGGCGCTGCTGCCGGGCTGCGGCGCGGCAGCCTTCCACGGCCTGATTCGCACGGCCTATGCGGTGGACTCTGCACACCGCGCCGAGCTGGCGCACGCACTGGCCTACTGGGGCAGCCGCTGGCTGGACCTGGGGGTGGACGAAGCCGGCGCCACCACCGGCACGCAGGCCGACCCTGCGCCGCTGCTGCAGGCGGGTGCTGCCGTGCCTGGCGTGGCAGGCAGCGCTTCGGGCTACATCGTCGAGCGCATGTTCCATGCCGCCTGGCAGCCGGGTTTTGCGCAGGCGGTGCAGGGCTTGCGGCTTGACGAGCGCACGCTGCCCCGCCTGGCCCGCCACGCCGCGCGGCTGTACGCGCGCAGCGGCGATTTCACCGTGCTGCACCTGGTGACCAGCGCCTGGGCAATGCGCGTGCTGCTGCCGTTCGTCGACGACCTGCCGGCGGGCCTGGCCGGCTACTGGCATGCCTACGCCGCTGGTGTGGCCGGCCTGGGCGCGCGCCTGAAGCCCGGGCGTGCCGCGCAGCCGCTGCCCTGGCCCGACATCGTTGCGCGCGCGCTGGCCAGCGACGACGAGCACCTGGTGAAGCTGGTGCATGCCTGCCAGCAGGAACAGCAGGCCTACGCGGGGGCCGACGACTGGCAGCGCGCCGCGACGCGGGCGGTGATGGGCTGAGCTTGCGCCTGGGCCTGCCCCTGAGCCTGCCCCTGAGCCTGCCCCTTGAGCCCGCCTTTGAGCCCGCCTTTGAGCCTGTAGCGCGGCGAGCGCTTCGCTGCGCTACAGGCTCAACAGGAAGGCGATCAACGCGTCCTTGTCGACCTGCGGCCGCGCTTCATAGGCCCACCGTGACGCATCACCCTCGCCGCCATGCCAGCGTATGGCCTCATCGAGGGTGCGGGCCCGGCCATCGTGCAGGTAGCCGGTGCGGTTCACGTCTTCGGGCCGGCGCGCCCGCGAAACATCGTCATCGGCCTTCGCGTCGCCCAGCATCAAGCTGCGCGCATGGCCCAGGCCCCACAGCGGTGCGGTGCGCCATTCAGAGCCGCTGGCAGTGCCTTGCGCCAGGTTGTCGGCCAGGCCGGGCCCCATGTCGTGCAGCAGCAGGTCGGTGTAGGGGTGAATGGTCTGGCTGCGCAGTTCGGCCAGCGGGTGAAAGGCGCTGGTGGTCATGCTGGGGCGGTGGCAGCCGGTGCAGCCGACGTCCTGGAACACCTGCTGGCCGCGGGTGTCGCTCGGGTCGCGGCGTGCGCCCACGCCCAGCAGGCTGACGTACTTCACCAGGTCGTCCAACTCGGCTTCGGTCAACTCGGCCTCCGCCCGGCCGCAGTCGGTCTGGCGGCTGCCGCAATCGGGGTTGATCATCATCCGCGTCATCACGCCGATGTCGTTGTTCAAGGCTGTCGCCACCTGGTGGCGCAGGCTGAAGCTGCCGGCCTTGTAGCCCAGCCGGCCCAGCCGGTTTTCGCCCGTCTGCGGGTCTTTCACCTGCGCGGCGCGGCCCGAAATGCCGTTGCCGTCGGCGTCGTCCGGGTCGGCCCAGGCCAGGATGGTGTCCTCGGGCACCGCGTCCAGCAGCCCCATGCCCACCAGCTGCGGCGCGATGCGTGCCGAAAACTGGGCCGGCCTGCCGGGGCTGAACACGTAGTTGGGCTGCCGCAGGCC
This sequence comes from Burkholderiales bacterium, assembly GCA_043717565.1. Taxonomy (GTDB): domain Bacteria; phylum Pseudomonadota; class Gammaproteobacteria; order Burkholderiales; family Burkholderiaceae_C; genus Rubrivivax. Next base: position 11,509 of record JAYSXE010000160.1, read on the forward strand.
ATTGGGCAGTTCGGTCCACGGGCCCAGCCGCACCGTGCCCTCTGACACGCCAGCGCCGGTGCGGTTGGGTTGCAGGATGCGGCCAATCAGCGGGTCGGGCTGGCCCTGGGCGTCGCCCACATGGAACACCCACTTGTCCAGGTCGGCGCCCACGTCGGCCACCAGCGCGCGGCCGTTGCGCACGTGGCAGGCGGCACAGGAATGGTTGATGTAGTGGTTGCCCGCCTTGCCGATCTGTTCGGTCCAGATGGGGTTGTCAGGGCGCTCGCCATGAGCGCCGGTTTCAAAGTTGGTGTGGTGCAGGCGCCGGCCGCGCACGAAAGGCTGCGCGTTGCCCGGGCTCAGGTTGGTGGCCATCTGCATGAAGCGGCCGGCCGGCTCCTGGCTGTAGTTGTAGCCCAGCGTGGTGGCGCCGCCCGCCAGGCCTGCTGCCGGTATCGGGCGGCCGTCGTTGGTGCCCAATGTGTCCCTGGCGGTGCGGTCCCACTCGAAGGGCGCCAGGCCCGGCTGCCCGATGACGTAGACGTACGTGGTGCCGTAGTAGTTCTTGCGCGCGCCGGCCGGCGGGGCCAGCAGGAACTGGCTGATCTCGAACTCCATGTTCACGCCCGCGCGCAGCGGCGCGTTGAAGGTGGCCACGTTTTTCCACTGCTGCGTGATGTCCACCGTGTACATGAACTGGTGGCCGCTTTCGCTGACCTTCACGAAGTCATCGTTCCAGGTGCCGCGGCCCACGTACCGCGCCGTGGGGTTGAAGTGGAACTGGCCGGTGGTGGTGACGCCGGCGTACCAGACGCGGAATTCCTTCGCACCCAGTTCGGACTCGGTCACATAGGTGGCGCGGATCAGGCTTTGCCCGTTGCGCACGTGGTCTTCCAGCTGGATGCGCGCGGTGCGGAATTCCCAGTAGTGGGCCAGGTAGTGGTCGTAGTGGTCGGAGTTGAAGATGTTGTTCGGGTCGTAGAACCCGATGTCCTTGGCGTGGCGGTCGCGGCCGCGGTCGCCGAAGCGCGTGACGACCACGCCATCGGAACGCACAAACGAAGCCACCGGTTCGAGCGCGGTGCTGGCGTCGTACAGCGGCTTGAAGCCCACGGCCACAGGCGGCGTGGGCGTTACAGGCGTTACAGGCGTGATGGGCGTGATGGGCGTGGTTGGTGCCGTGGGCGTGGTCGGTGCGGTCGGAGTGGTTGGCGTCGCAACCACCTCGGTTGCCGGGGTGGAGCCGCCACCACCACCGCAGCCCGCCAGCAGCAGCACACACAGTGCCCATCCGTACCGCTGTCGTCCAGAGGTCATGACCTCGACTCCTGTGACACAGGGCAGCGCCGACCCCGCGCGAGTGGCTGGTCGCAGGAACTGCGACTGAAAGCGCTTTCAGGGCTTCAGTTTACGGCATTGTCAGCTCGGTGTTTGCCCAGTCGCTGACCTGTCCTGCTGCAGCACGCGCTTCCCAATGGGGCCACGCCGCGACATGCTTGCGGGCCAGCCCCGACAATCTCCCCCCTATGGCCCTGATCACCCTTTCCAACGCCCACCTCGCCTACGGCCACGTGCCCCTGCTCGATGGTGCCGCCCTCTCACTCGAAGCCGGCGAGCGCGTGGCGCTGATCGGCCGCAACGGCACCGGCAAGTCTTCGCTGATGAAGGTGTTGGCCGGCCTGGAAAAGCTGGACGACGGCGTGCTGCACCAGCAGACCGGGCTGCGCCGCGTCTATGTCGCCCAGGAACCGCTGTTCGACAGCGGTTCCACCGTGTTCGACGCCGTGGCCGAAGGCGTGGCCGAAGCGCGTGAGCTGCGCGAGAAGTTCGAACGCCACGACCCCGCCGACGACATGGACGCCGTGCAGACCCGCCTGGAAGCGGTGGACGGCTGGACCTGGGAGCAGCGTGTGGACGAAGCGCTGCAGCGCCTGCAGCTTGACCCCGCCGCGCTGGTGCACGACCTGTCGGGCGGCACCAAGAAGCGCGTGGCGCTGGCGCGTGCGCTGGTGGCCATGCCCGACCTGCTGCTGCTGGACGAACCCACCAACCACCTGGACGTGAGCGCCATCGAATGGCTGCAGGAATTGCTGAACGGCTGGCGCGGCGCGCTGGTGTTCGTCAGCCACGACCGCGCCTTCATCGACGCCGTGGCCAGCCGCATCGTCGAACTCGACCGTGGCGTGCTGCGCAGCTACCCCGGCAGCTTCACCACCTACGAAGCCACCAAGGCGCGTGAACTGGAAGACGAAGCGCTGGCCAACGCGCGCGCTGAAAAAATGCTGGCGCAGGAAGAGGTGTGGATACGCAAGGGCGTGGAGGCGCGCCGCACACGCAGCGTGGGCCGCGTGGCGCGGCTGGTGAAGCTGCGCGAGGCGCGTGCCGCGCGCCGCGACAGCCTGGGCCAGGTGAAGCTGGAACTGGCCGGCGGCCTGCCGCCGGGCAAGATCGTGGCCGAGCTCACCGACGTGGGCATGCGCTTTGGCGACAAACAGCTGATCAGCGGCTTCACCGGCACCATCCTGCGCGGTGACAAGGTGGGCCTCATCGGCCCCAACGGCACGGGCAAGACCACGCTGCTCAAGCTGATCCTGGGCGAACTGCAGCCCACCAGCGGCAAGGCGCGCCAGGGCACGCGGCTGCAGGTGGCCTACTTCGACCAGATGCGCGAGGCGCTGGACCTGGACGCCACGCTGGCCGACACCATCAGCCCCGGCAGCGAGTGGATCGAGATCGGCCAGGCGCCGGACAAGGTCACGCGCAAGCACGTGATGAGCTACCTGACCGACTTCCTGTTCTCGCCCGAGCGTGCCAATTCGCCAGTGCGCACGCTGTCGGGCGGCGAACGCAACCGCGTGCTGCTGGCGCGGCTGTTTGCGCTGCCGGCCAACGTGCTGGTGCTGGACGAACCCACCAACGACCTGGACATCGACACGCTGGAACTGCTGGAAGAACTGCTGCAGGGCTACAGCGGCACGGTGTTCCTGGTCAGCCACGACCGGCGCTTTCTGGACAACGTGGTCACCAGCACCATTGCCTGGGAGGGCGACCCCGCCTTCGGCGGCCGCCCCGGCCTGTGGCGCGAATACGAGGGCGGCTATGAAGACTGGAAGGTGCAGCGCGCAAGGGGCCGCGTGCTGGCGCAGGCTGCTGCCGCTGCAGCACCGGCCGCCGCTTCAGCCTCCAAACCGGCGGCTGCCAAGCCGGCGCCGGCCAAGGCCAAGCTGAGCTACAAGGAACAGCGCGAACTGGAAGCGCTGCCGGCGCGCATCGAAGCGCTGGAGACCGAGCAGAAGGCCGTGCACGAACGGCTGGCCAACCCCGATTTGTACGCGAAAGAGCCGCAACAGGTGCCGCTGCTGCAGGCCCGCAACGAGACCATCGAAAACGAACTGATGCAGGCCCTGGAGCGCTGGGAAGCGTTGTCGGCGGCATAGGGCCGCACGGGCACCGCAGAACCGGGGTGCGCAGCGCGGTTTGCAGGCGCCGCGGGTGTCGGGGTCATCAGGCCTTCTGTGCAGCCTGCACACGCGCCATCAGCGTGTCGGTTGCGTCGCCCACGGCCAGGCCGTTGATGCCGGCCAGCGTGCCGGCGGTCAGCAGCACGGCGAAGAAGAAAGAGGCAAAACGGGCGGTGGTGGAGGTCTTCATGGTGGTGTCCTGGGTGGGTGTGGGCGGGTTGTCGATGGGTGCACTGTAGGCAGCGCATTCCTGTGCTGCACGCCCGTTGCGACCAAACGCGGCGCGGTGCCGACGAACGGTGCCGTACCGCGACGGACGGTGGTGCCTGGCATGCGGCGGCCCGGCATCCGGGGTTACGCTGCCCGGGGCAGCCGCCATGCGGCACGTGACCGCAAAGCAGCGCGCCGGCCGGCCGGCACCTGGCGTCAGAATTCCCCACATGGACGAACCGTCAGAAGCGACCGAACTGCCACCCGACCTGGCCGCGCTGGCGCTGCGCGCGCAGCAGGGTGAAGCCGGTGCCACCGACCGCCTGTTCAGCGTGCTGTACAAGGAACTGCACCGCCTGGCCCGCCGCGAAGCCGGCCGCTTCGGGCCACAGTCGATGCTGGGCACCACGACGCTGCTGCACGAGGTCTACCTGGACATCTCGCGCCGCGACGAGCTGATCTTTCCCACGCAGGGCCACTTCATGGCCTATGCCGCGCGCGCCATGCGCGGCCTGGTCATCGACCGCGTGCGCCAGCGCAAGGCGCAGAAGCGGGGTGGCGACCTGGACATCACGTCGCTGGACACCGAATACGCCGAACAGGTGGCGCAGCCCGAACTGCTGGGCGCCGTCAGCGACGCGCTGGACGAACTGGCCCTGACCGACGCCGCGCTGGCCCAGGTGGTGGACCTGAAGTTCTTCTGCGGTTTTTCGATGACCGAGATCGCGCAATTGACGAACACGTCAGAGCGCACGGCGCAGCGGCAGTGGGAAAAAGCCCGCTTGCTGCTGTTCCGTGCGTTGCAGGGCCCCTGACTTGCCCGTGACCCGCCCTTGACTCGCCGTTGTTGGCCGCGGCCGTACACCGCGCGGTGTGGCCCGCAGGTGCTGTCCACCCACCGACAGGCAGCGAAGCAGCCGGCGGGCGCCAGCCAGCGCCAGCGCTCAGTCGCCGCGCTGCGCCTGCCGGCTGCTGCGCCGCAATTCCGCCACGCGCTGCCAGAAGCGCGCTTCCTGCGCGGTGGCGAAGTTCACGCGCATCAGCGTGCCCGGCCGGCGCGTGGCGTGGAACAGCGCGCCCGGCGCGGTCAGCCAGCCTTCGTCCAGCAGCACCTGCGCCATGGCCTCGGTGTCGGCGCCCACGTCCACCCAGCCGAACAGGCCGGCCGCGGGCGTGACGAATTCGCAGCCGGCCTCGCGCGCCAGCCGCACCGTGCGCGCGCGCGCCGCTGCCAGCCGCGCGGTCACGCGTTCGGCGTGGCGCCGCAGCTGCCCCTGTTCCAGGCACAGCGCCACCGCTTGTTCCAGCGGCGCCGGCGTGGTCAGCGTGGTCAGCAGCTTGGTGTCGATGAAACGCTGGGCCAGCGCCGGCGCCGCGGCCAGATAGCCCACGCGCCACTGCGGCGTCAGGATCTTCGAGAAGCCCGACACGTAGACCGTGCGCCGCAGCCCGTCCAGCTGCGCCAGCCGCGTGGCGTGCGTGGGTGCCAGCCACGAATAGGTGTCGTCTTCCACGATGGTCAGGTCGTGCGCCTCGGCCAGCTTCAGCACCTGGTGTGCGGCCGCCGGCGACAGCGAAGCGCCGGTGGGGTTGTGCAGCACCGACACCGTGACGTACAGGCGCGGCCGGTGCTGCTGCAGCAGCGCCTGCATCACCGCCAGGTCGGGGCCCTGTTCGCCCCGCGGCACCGGCAACAGGCGCATGCCCTGGCGCGACAGGCGTGCAAATTCGGTGGCCCAGCCCGGGTCGTCCACCAGCACCGCGTCGCCGGGCTGCAGCAGGGTGCGGCACACCAGGTCCAGCGCGTGCGTGGCGCCGGTGGTGGTGACAAACTGTTCCGGGCTGGCGCTGATGCCCAGGTCGGCCAGCCGCTGCGACAAGGCCTGGCGCAGCCGTGAATCGCCGGCCGGTTCGCCATAGCGCAGCCAGTGGTGGCTGCGGCTGCACACCTGGCGCAGCGCGCGCTGCAGCGGAGCCGCATCCAGCCAGCTTTCGGGCAGCGTGCCCATGCCGGGCGAAGCCTTGCTGCCCTGCACCTGGAACATGCTGCGGATCAGGGCCGTGGCGTCCACCGGGGCCGGCAGCGGCAGCGGCGGCAGCGCGGGCGTGCCCGCAGCACGCGCTTCGGCGGCGGCTTCGCGTACAAAAAAGCCGCGCTGCGGCAGCGCCTGCACCAGGCCCCGCGCCTGCAGCAGGTCGTAGGCGGCCACCACAGTGCTGGTGCTCACGCCGTGGCGTTCGGCGCACAGCCGCACGGATGGCAGGCGTGCCCCGGCGGCCAGCAGGCGCTGGCCGATCTGCTGCGCAAAGGTCTGCGCCAGCTGCTCGCTGAGCGTGGCGTGGTTGCTGGCGGCCAGCGGCGCGGTTGCCGGGGCAGCGCTTGGCGCCACAACGGGCCGGGGCGCCTGGCGGTGGCGCGGGGCCAGTGGCTTGGCCGTGCCGCGGGGCGGTCGCAGGGGCTGTGTGCTCGTCATGACCGATACAGTAACTGAATCTGTGGTGCTGTCTGTACTGATTCTGTATTGATGGGCTGCACTAGACTGGTGGCATGCCCGCCCTTGAACCCCAGACGTTGGCCTTGAGTGCGGCCGAACTCAGCAGCCTGCTGCTGTTTGCCACCGCCATGTCGTTCACGCCGGGGCCCAACACCACGCTGGCGGCGGCCCTGGCCGCCAACCACGGGCTGCGCCACGCGATGCGCTTCGTGGTGGCCGTGCCTTTCGGCTGGGGCCTGTTGCTGCTGGCCTGCACGCTGGGGCTGGGCGCTCTGCTGCAGGCGCAGCCCGCGCTGTATGCGGGCGTGAAGTGGTGTGGCCTGGCCTACATGGTGTGGCTGGCCTGGCGGCTGTGGAACAGCGGTGCGCTGGCGCAGGCCGACGCGCGGCGCTTCGATGTCGGCTTCGGCAAGGGCGTGGCGCTGCAGTTCATCAACATCAAGGCGTGGATGAACGCGCTGCTCATCACTGCCGGTTGGGTGACGGTGCAGCAGCCGCTGGCGCAGCTGGGTGTGGTGCCGTCGCCGTGGCCGCGGCTGGCCGTGGTGCTGCCGCTGCTGATGGCCTATGCCTTCGCCAGCAACTTCACCTATGCCGTGGCCGGTTCGGCGCTGCGTGGCTGGCTGGCCCAGGGGCGGCGCCTGCTGTGGTTCAACCGCGTGCTGGCGCTGGTGCTGCTGGCCACGGCAGTGTGGATGGTGCGGCTGTGAGCGCGGTGACGCCCGGTTCGGCTGACGCGACGGACGCGACAGACACAGGCCCCACGGCAGCTGCCGTCACGCGCGGCCTGCTGCTGGGCACGCTGGGCGTGGTCATCTTTGCGATGACTCTGCCCATGACGCGGATGGCCGTGGGCGATGTTTCGGCGCCGCAGCTGCCGCCGGCCTTTGTCACCGCCGGTCGCGCCGCGGTGGCCGGCCTGCTGGCCGTGCTGTACCTGCTGGCCGTGCGCGCGCCGCGGCCACCGCGCGCGCAGTGGCCTGCGTTGGCCGGGTGTGCATTGGGCACCGTGCTGGGTTTCCCGCTGTTCCTGGCGCTGGCGCTGCGCCAGGTTGATGCCATGCACGCCGCCGTGGTCACCGGGCTCATGCCGTTGGCCACGGCGGTGGTGGGCGCCCTGGCCACGCGGCAGCGGCCTTCGGCAGGTTTCTGGGTGTGTGCAGTGTTGGGCTGTGGCCTCGTGCTGGCTTTTGCGGCCTGGCAGGGCAGCGGGCGCCTGAGCCTGGCCGACGGCCACCTGCTGCTGGCGGTGCTGACCGGTTCATGCGGCTACGTGGCCGGCGCACGCGCCTCGGCGGTGATGCCGGCGCAGCAGGTCATCAGTTGGCTGCTGGTGGCATGCCTGCCGTTGACGCTGCCAGTGGCGCTGTGGCTGTGGCCCCAGCAGCCGGCCAACGCCGGGGCCTGGTGGGGCTTTGCCTATGTGTCGGTGTTCTCCATGTGGCTGGGCTTTTTCGCCTGGTACCGCGGCCTGGCGCTGGGTGGCGTGGTGCGCGTCAGCCAGGTGCAGCTGGTGCAGCCTTTCCTGGCGCTGCTGTTCGCCGTGCCGGTGCTGGGCGAAACGCTGCAACCGCTGACGGTGGTGTTCTCGCTGGCCGTCGTTGCCGTCGTGTTGGTGGGGCGGCGCATGCCGGTGGCGCGGTGAAGGTGGAACCGGGTAAAGACCCTTTTGGCGGCCGCCTGCTGGGCGGTCTGAGCGACATCCCCTCGACCCCTGTGACTGTGGAACACCCGACATGAACTGGACCCTGGCCCGCCGCGCATCGCGCCTGAACCCCAGCACCATCCGCGAGATCCTAGAGATCACCGAGCGGCCGGGCATCATCAGCCTGGCTGGCGGCTTGCCGTCGGCCGACACCTTCCCCGTGGCCGCGATGCAGGAAGCCACGGCGCGCGTGCTGCGCGAACAGCCGCGCGAGGCGCTGCAGTACGCGGCCAGCGAAGGTTATGGCCCGCTGCGGGAATGGGTGGCCGGCGAGATGTCGGCACAAGGCGTTCACTGCAGCGCCAGCCAGGTGCTGATCACCACCGGGTCCCAGCAGGGCCTGGACCTGGTGGGCAAGGTGCTGATCGAC
>JAYSXE010000017.1:0-30158 GCA_043717565.1 Burkholderiales bacterium
GCAGCAGGACCGCATCGCGCACCTGCAGAAGTTCATCGACCGCTTCAAGGCCAAGGCCAGCAAGGCCAAGCAGGCGCAGAGCCGCGTGAAGGCGCTGGCCCGCATGGAAAGGCTGGCCCCCATTCTGACCAGCAGCGACTTCGAGTTCGAGTTCCGAGAGCCGCAAAGCCTGCCCAACCCTATGCTCAGCTTCGACGGCCTGGCCTGCGGCTACGGCAGCACTCCCATCGTGCAGAACATCAACCGCAGTGTGCTGGCGGGCCAGCGCATCGGCATCCTGGGCGCCAACGGGCAGGGCAAGTCCACGCTGGTGAAGACCATCGCCAAGGCTTTAGAGCCCATCGCTGGCCGCATGACCGAAGGCAAGGGCCTGGTGATCGGCTACTTCGCGCAGCAGGAACTGGACGTGCTGAGCATGGAAGACGGCCCGCTGATGCACATGGTGCGGCTGGCACGCGACGTGGGCCCGGCCGGGCGCGAGCAGGAACTGCGCGACTTCCTGGGCCGCTTCAAGTTCACCGGCGAGATGGTGCAGCAGGCCGTGGGCAGCCTGAGCGGCGGCGAAAAGGCGCGCCTGGTGCTGGCCATGCTGGTGTGGCAGCGCCCCAACCTGCTGCTGATGGACGAACCAACCAACCACCTGGACCTGACCACGCGCGAAGCGTTGTCGATGGCGCTGAATGAATTTGAAGGCACGGTGATGCTGGTCAGCCACGACCGCGCACTGCTGCGCGAGGTGTGCGACGAGTTCTGGCTGGTGGCGCGTGGCCAGGTGCAGCCCTTCGACGGCGACCTGGACGACTACCAGAAGTGGCTGCTCGACGTGAGCCGCGCGGCCGCCAAGGGCCAGCCGCTGCCCGACCCACCCAAAGCCGCCGTGGTGGACAGCGTTGAACCGGCAAGGCCGGCAGCGGCCAGCGCTGGCAAGGGGCAGCCGCCCGCCAAGCCAGCAGCCCATGGCCGCGACGACCGCAAGCAGGCGGCGCAGACCCGGTCGCAGCTGGCCAACCTGACGCGCCCTTTGCGCGTGGAACTGCAGCAGATCGACACCCGCATGGAAAAGCTGGCCGCCGAAAAGTCCGAGCTTGAAGGCAAGCTGGCGGCGGGCAAGCGGGCCGCTGCCGAGATTGCCGACATCGGCCGGCGCTTGAACCACATCGGCGCCGAAGTCAGCCAGCTGGAAGAGCGCTGGCTGCAGGCGCAAAGCGAACTCGAAGCGCTGCAGGCCGGCGCCTGAATGCCCGCGCCGTGCCCAGGGTCTGGGCCGGCGGCTCGGCGCGCTGCGCGCCGGTACCCTCTCACATTCCCATCACCCAACCTCAAGAAAGGCAACCACACCATGGCCATCGACAAAGCCCTGTACACCGCACACGCCACCAGCACCGGCGGCCGCACCGGCAGCACCGAATCGTCTGACGGCGCGCTGAAACTGCCGCTGGTCACGCCCCGTGAACTGGGCGGCGCCGGCGGCGACGGCACCAACCCCGAGCAGCTGTTTGCAGCCGGCTATTCAGCCTGCTTCATTGGCGCCATGAAGGCGGTGGCAGCGCGGCAGAAGCTGGCTTTGCCGGCCGACCTGTCGATCAAGGCCGACGTGGCCATCGGGCCCATGACGGGCAAGGAGGGCGCTTTTGGCGTCGCCGTGGCCATGGCCGTCAGCGTGCCCGGCATGGACCGTGCCGATGCCGAGAAACTTGTGGCCACCGCCCATGAGGTGTGCCCCTACAGCAACGCCACGCGCGGCAACATCGACGTCACGCTCACCGTGGTCTGAACGGGTTCGGCCGGCGCCGGCTTTTCAACGGCCCGCGCCGGCCACCACCAGTTCCAGCATCAACCGCACCCGCGCCTGGGCCGGCGTCAGCCCGCCGGCGCTGGGCAGCCCGTCGGGTTTTTCGCCCACCACACCGCCCAGCACACAGCGCGAGGCGCGCCAGACCACCACCCCCTGGGCTTGCGCACGCCGGGCAGCGGCCAACAATTCGCCGTGCACGCTGCCGTTCCCGGTGCCCGCGATGACGATGCCCCGGGCACCCGCCTGAACCAGCGCGTCGAGTGCGCGCCCGCTGGCCCCGGTATGGCTGGTGACGATGTCCACCGTGGGCCATGAAGCCGGGCCGATGCCCAGCGCGTCCACGAAGGCTGCGCGTGCAGAAGGCCAGTGGCGGAATGGGCGCAGCCGGTTGTCCTGCAGCAGGGCCAGCGGCGGCGCGTCACCCCCGCTGAAGGCGTCCAGCCGGTAGCCGTGGACTTTGCGGGCTTCATCACCCGCCCACACCTGCCCGCCAAAAACCACCAGCACGCCCCGCGCGGCAGTCTCGCGGGCCACGTTGACGGCGTCCACCAGGTTCTGCGGGCCGTCGGGCGAAGGCGCGCTGGAAGGCCGCATCGCGGCCGTCAGCACCACCGGTTTGTCAGCCTGCACCGTGAGGTGCAGGAACACCGCGGTCTCCTCCAGCGTGTCGGTGCCATGCGTCACCACCACGCCGGCCACCTCGGGCCGGGCCAGATGCGCCTGCACGGCGCGCGCCAGCTGCACCCATGTGGCGTGGTCCATGTTGCAGCTGTCCATCTGTGCCAGCGAATGCACTTCCAGCGCCTGGCCTTGGAGCGCCGGCACGCTGGCCAACAGGTCGGCCGCGGCCAGCGCACCGGCCTGGTAACTCAGGTGGGCACGGGCGCTGGCCGCAGCCCCGGCAATGGTGCCGCCAGTACCCACCACCACCACGGTTGAACGAACACTTGGCATACGACCCTTTTCTGGATGAAAATACAGCCCTGGATGCAATGACAGGCTGCGGCAGTCGAGCTGCACCGGACCGGCAACCACAACCTTGCCAGCGCCCTTCTCATAGAAAGCAGGCTCCCATGATCGGCAACCCGAAACTCACACCGCGCCAACAGCAGATTCTGGACTTGGTTCAAAGTGCCATTGAACGCACCGGTGCACCGCCCACGCGTGCCGAAATCGCCGCCGAGCTGGGCTTCAAGTCGGCCAATGCCGCTGAAGAACACCTGCAGGCGCTGGCGCGCAAGGGCGCCATTGAACTGCTGGGCGGCACCTCACGCGGCATCCGGCTCAAGCAGGACACCCTGCGCGCGCTGAACGAAGCGCGCATGGCGCCCTACAGCCGGCAGCCAATGCTGCCAATGCCGGGCCTGGCGCAGTTGCACCTGCCACTGGTGGGCAGAGTAGCGGCCGGCAGCCCCATCTTGGCGCAGGAGCATGTGGAACAGACCTACGTGGTGGAAGCCTCGATGTTCCAGCGCCGGCCCGACTACCTGCTGAAGGTGAAGGGCTTGAGCATGCGCGACGCCGGCATCCTGGATGGCGACCTGCTGGCGGTGCAGAAAACCAAAGAAGCCAAGGACGGCCAGATCGTCATTGCGCGGCTGGGCGACGAGGTCACCGTCAAGCGCTTGAAACGCACCAGCGAAGGTTTGGAACTGTTACCTGAAAACCCCGACTTCAGGGCTATTCGCGTGGCGGCTGACGCGTCAGACTTTGAGCTCGAAGGTATCGCTGTGGGCCTCATCCGAGGTTCCATGCTGATGTAACCGTCCTACATGCCACCAGCCAAGAAGTCGAGCTCGGCTTTGTTACGCCCCACGTCAGGCACCGCGTCGGTGGCGCTTCCGCCTGCCGGCGCGGCCGCGTTGTCTTCACACCGGCCCCCGAAGGCGCCACCGCCCCGCAAGGCCGCTTCGGCGGCCGAGTGTGAGCGCCTGGAACAACTGCCGAACATCGGCCCCAGCCTGGCCGCTGACCTGCGTGAAGTGGGTATCGCTTTGCCACAAGACCTGGCCAGCCAGGACGCCTTCGCGCTGTACCTTCGCTTGTGCACGCTGCGCGGCAGGCGCCAGGACCCCTGTGTGCTGGACACCTTCATGGCCGCCGTCGACTTCATGCGCGGCGCCCCGCCGCAGCACTGGTGGAACTACACGGCACAACGCAAGCAGCGCTACGGCGCGGTGTGACGCCCAACGCTGCACCACACTGCGGCGCCTCTTCCTGAAACAACGCGTTGAACAGCGGCCTGCAGGGCCGGCAGCGGCATGCGCCGCGCGCTTGTTGAGCCGATCGGAACAGCACGGTCTCTACCGCGCTGATCAGCCGTTTTCGTCGATGGCAAAAACTGCAACATGCGGACTCAATTTGCAACAAGTGTGTCCGATATCAGCACATCATGCGATCGCTTTCACGCTTCCACACCCCTTGGGGTCGCCGCTCCACCCTCTCAGCCCCCAGCGCCTTCCGCGTTGAGGTGCGGCCACCGTCATTGCGCCATGCGCCGGAATCGGCATGGCAGCGTGTGATGTTCTGGCTGCTGGCCCCAGCCCCGCAGGAAGCCGCGCCGCCGCTGAACCGTCTGCCGGTGGTGCGTGCCGAATTCCTGGCCGCACTGGCCGATGTGGTCACAGCGGAAGTAGACCCGCTGCGTGACCGCATCGAAGGCGCGCGCTCGTTGCGCGATCTGTGGCACCTGCGCTCTGAAGTGTTCAGCACGCTGGGTGTGGCCCTTTCTCAGTCGCACGCCGAAGAGCGGCTGGCCAAACTGAACCACCACTTCCCCACCCGCGCGCCCCGCTCCCCGCTTTCACCTGCTTGATGCCGGCCCTGCACGGTGTGCAGGCGCCAGCCCCCGAACACCGCCCCCTGCCGAGCCCGCTACCCGCCCATGACGCCGCTGACCACCGCGCAACCTTCAACCGCCCCACAGCGCGCCAACGGCGCCACCATGGCCGCACCGCCACCGCGGCTGCCGGCACCGGCACTGCCTTGGCACGGGCTCGACTCGATGGACCCGCTGGCCGGCCCTCAGGCCGAGAACAGCAGCTTCGGCCTGCCCGCCGACCGCCAGGCCCGCATGGCCGCCCGCCGCGCATTCGTGTCCCTGAAGCTGAGTTTCCTGTACGTCGTGGATGGGCTTGAAGGCAAGACCGAACTGCAGTCGCGCGTGCGCAGGGCCGAAGAACCCGAAGACCTGTGGGTGCTGCGCGCTGCCGTGTTTGCGGCCCTCGCGGGCGACGACCCCCACACCCGAAGCCGCAGGCAGTTGCTGAATCGCAGCCTGGAAACCATGTTTCCGACCGCGGCGCCGCGCTTTAACTGAATGGCTGCGCGGCGCTGGCACACCGCCCGTGCCCGCCGCTGTGGCTTCGCACCGGGCCAACCCGATCGGCATGTCCGTACACTGGCAGGTTGAACCGGTGGCGCAGACCCCCTCTGTGCAGCGGCCTCCCCGACGTGTGCCTTCGTCTCCATGAACGACTTCTTGCTGAACGTGGGCCTGGCCCATTGGAAGCCGCTCGCAGCTGTGCTGGTGCTGCCGCCGGTGCCCATGCTGGTGATGGTGCTGCTGGGCACCCGCTTCCTGTACAGCCGCCAATGGCTGGGCTTGCTGCTGGTTCTGGGCGGTTTGCTCGGCCTGTGGGTGACCAGCACCACCGCGCTGAGCCGCATGCTGGTGCTGGACGTGCTGAAGGCGCCGCCCGCGCTGTCCGACGCTGCCCTGAAAGACCTGACCCGGCAACCGCGCACCGCCATCGTGGTGCTTGGCGGCGGCCGGCACCGGCTGGCACCGGAGTACGGCAGCGCCAGCCTCAACGCCCGTTCGGTGGAGCGGCTGCGCTTCGGCATATGGCTCAGCCGCGAAACCGGGTTGCCGCTGGCCTTCAGCGGTGGCATCGGGCGCAGCGAAGTCCAAGGCCCCAGCGAAGCCGAACTGGCCGGGCGCATTGCAGAGCGAGAATTCAGGCACCCGGTGCGCTGGCTGGAAACGCAGTCTCGCGACACGCACGAAAACGCGCATCGCAGCGTGGCGCTGCTGCGCGCCAACGGTATCGAACGCATCGTGGTGGTGACACACGCCTACCACCTGCCACGCGCGCTGCGCAACTTCGAACGCGCTGCTGAGCGCGTGGATGGCGGCAAGCGCATAGACATCATTGGCGCCGCGGTAACGCCGCCCATTCCCGGCCCCATGCGGCCGGGCGACTGGCTGCCCTCGGTGCGCGGCCTGGAAGAAAACTACCTGGCCTTGCACGAACTGTGGGGGCTGCTGGTGGGCGCCTGAGCGTGTGCGCAGAGACACGCCGTCCTTGCTGGCGAGTCGGACAACGCTCCAACCAGCGGCCCCGCTAGCGGCCCGTTGCCACCCCCTTTAACGCCCCGGCAGCGGCGGCGGAATCTTCAGCGGCTGCAACTGCGCTTCGGCCTGCGCCTTGGCCTGGGCCCGGGCTTCAGCCTTTTCGCGCGCGGCCTGCGCCGACTGCAGCGCCTGGATGCGGCGAACGTGCTCTGCAGCGTTGGAGCGTCTGAAGTCGCTCATCAGCACCGCGTCCACCTTCATGCCCAACGCCGCCATGCGTTCACTCAGCCGCAGGCCCGCGCCCACGTCACCGCCCAGCGCAGCCACCACCTCGTTGGCAAACAGGTCGGCACTGCCCACGATGCTGTCCACAGCAATGGCGCGCTCGGCCTGCGCTTCGGCGGCCGACAGCAGCATGCCCGCGCCAGGCACGGCCACCGCCAGAATCTTGCCGACCAGAAAGCCGTTGCTCACGCCTTCAGACTTCTGCACCGCGGCGATGGCGCTTTGGCTGGCTTGAAAGAAGGTTCCAAAAGCCGCCAGCCACAGCAGTTCGTCACGCGACCGAGCCTCGAGCATGGCGTTGGCCGGAATTTTCGCGCGGCGTGTGCCCTGGCGCCAGAAGATGTCGGGGTCGGTGTCGAAGGAACTGGCGGTGACGCTGCCGGCGCAACCGGTCTGCGTCTCGACCTCGATGGTGCGGCCGTCGGCCAGCGTCAAGGTCATCACCGGCTTCTTCTTGGCTTCTTCACGGGCTTGCAGCATCACGTCCCAGAAGCCCTGGTCGTCGCTGCTGATCATCGAGCCGCCCTTGAAGAGCGCACTCATCTCGAAGCGCGCACTCCCCTCCGGCAGCTGGCGGCCATTCACGGCCATGACCACGTCACCGAGCTTCAGCTCGTCGGGCACCGATTCGTCGGCCCAGACCAGGCGCCAATGTTCGTCCATGCGGCTGACTTCGCGAAACAGCCGCAGGTCGCGTTCTGACAGGCGCTTTTTCAGCGCATGCACCGACAACAGCACAAAGGGTTCGATCTGCGTGGTGGCCTGGCACAGGGCTTCGGCACCCCAGGCCACGTGGATGGCGGCAGCGCGGAACTTCACTTCCTGTTCGAACCGCGTCTTGAACAGTTCGCGTTCGAACGAGAAGTCGTAAACCGGCGGGGCCTGCGCGCTGGCGGGTGTTGGCCACCCTGGCGACAGCCCCAGCAGCAACACCAGGGCCAACCAGGCTGCGGCCGGCTGCCGACCAACCTGGCGCTCCACCCCACGCTTCTGTCTGCTGGACATGACCGTCATTCTGGCGCCAGCCCGGCCACCCATTGAACCTCCGCCTACCAAACCAGCGCGACCAGAAAAACACCCACCATCATGAAACCCAGCACCACCTTGGCCAGCAAGCCCGCCAGCATGCCCAGCCAGGCCGAAACGCCCACATGCAGCGATTTTTTTAGGTCTTGACCCAAGGCAGAACCGCGGCCCGTGGCCGGCGGCAGCCCATCGGCCTGCTGTGAGCCGCTCGCGTCAACGCCCGCGGCCGCCCGGCGCCGCTTCGAGGTCTGGGCCCAGAACTCGCCCAGCGCCGCGCCCAGCAGCGGCATGAACAGCACACCCACCAGGCCCATCAGCAGCCCGAGCACGGTGCCCACCATGGCACCGGCCAGCGCCCAACGGCTGGCCCCGGCCTTCTGGGCCCCCAGCAGCCCAGCGACATGTTCCAACACCCAGGACAACAAGGCCAGGCACGCCACCAGCACCAGCGTGAAGGTGCCCACCCGCGCAAAGCCGTCGATCCAGGCGGCCAGCACGATGCCGCCCAGGATGAACGCCGTGCCCGGCAGCGCCGGCAGCACGGTGCCCGCGAGGCCGGCGACGATCAAGACAACGGCCAAGGCCCACCATAAAGTATCCAATTCCACCCACCTCGGGCCTGCCCGCCCCATGGGCGCAGCGCTGATGATGCATGCTGGGCAGGCCATGGAGCGTGAAGGTTCACCCACTGCAGGCAAGGCCAAGCGATTTCCCGGTTGGCAGCCCTCCCCCGTGGCCTCACACTACCGCCTGTGGCTGACGTGGCCACAGTCGAAACGTGCAAGGAATCCATGAACATGAAGAACTGGCTGATTGGTGCTCTGGCCGTGGCAGTACTGGCCACCGCCGCCGTACCCACCGAGTCCGAGGCCAAGCGCCTGGGCAGTGGCAAATCCACCGGGATGCAGCGCGACATGCCTGCGCGCACGGCGCCGGACGCTCCTGCCGGCAAGCCCGCGCAAACGCAACCCAGCGCGTCGCCCACCAGCCCCGCCGCTGCACCGGCCGCCGCGGGCGCTGCCGCCGCCGCGCCCAAGCGCAACTGGATGGGCCCGCTGGCCGGCCTGGCCGCTGGCCTGGGCATTGCCGCACTGATGAGCCACCTGGGCATGGGTGAGGCATTCGGCAACTTCCTGATGATGGCCCTGCTGGCGGTCGTGGCTGTGGTCGCCATCCGCTTCCTGATGAACCGCTTCGGCAGCAAGCGCACCCCGGCGCTCGCCGGCACGGGTGCTGCGGGCAACAACAGCGGCGCCCAGGTGGCCTGGCCGCAGAACACCGAGCGCAGCAGCCTGCAAACGCCCGCCGCCAGCGGCAGCGCAGAGTCGGCCCTGAGCCCCGCCACGCTGGCCCCTGCAGCGGCCACGCTCGAGCCGCAGCCCGCAGCGCGAACTGTTGCCAAGGCTTTTGTGCCCGCCGCGTTCGACAGCGAGACCTTCACCCGCACGGCCAAGATGATCTTCATCCGCCTGCAGGCCGCGAATGACACGGCCGACCTCGATGACCTGCGCCGCTTCACCACGCCCGAGTTGTTTGCGTCGCTGCGCGTGGACCTGCAGGACCGCGGCAGCCAGCCCCAGCACACCGACGTGCAAAAGGTCGATGCCGAGGTGCTGGACGTGGCCCAAGAGGGCAGCGACCAGGTCGTCAGCGTGCGCTTTACCGGTCTGGTGTCCGAAGAGAAGGGTGCAGCCCCGGTGGCCTTCAACGAGATTTGGCACCTGGTGAAGCCGCTGGACGACAGCCGTTCATGGGCCATCGCCGGCATCGAACAGATGGGCTGACCAAAGCCGCATCGGCTTCGGCGGCACGGGTTTCGAAGCAGGCTACGATGCCTGCATGAACGCCCAAAGCCGCTTGTCCCACCCCACCATGGCCGCATCTGCGGCCATGCTCGTTTCTGCGGTCTGCCTGCTGCTGGCGCTGGCCGGCTGCGCAGTGCAGCCGGCCGCGCCTCCTGGCCCGGCCAATACGGCCGCTGCGGTGCTGACCCCGCCGCCGGCGCTGCGCACCGAAGGTGTTCCACCGCTGCCGCAGCAGCGGCTGGCTGACGTGCAGCGCTACGCCCGCATCGCCGGGCACCAGTTCGTGGAATGGCACCCGACGCGGCGCGAAATGCTGGTGGCACACCGGCCCGAGGGCGCCAGTGCCACGCAACTGTTTGCGCTGACAGCCCCCATGACGCCGCTGCAGCCCCTGACCCGCGGCAGCGACCCCGTCAGCAGCGGCCGCTGGGAACCGCGTGAAGGCCGCTACCTGGTGTTCTCGCGCGCCAGCGGCGGCAACGAGGTCTACCAGCTGTACCGGCTGGACCCTGCCAGCGGAACCGCCACTGCCATCACCGGGGCTGACGAACGGCACAGTTTTGGGGGCTGGCTGCCTTCACGGCAACGCATCGTTGTGACGTCGGTACCGGTGGACCGCACGGCCGCGGGTGGCCGGCGCGAGCAGATCAACACCACGCTAAGCCTCCTCAACCCACTGCAGCCCGAACAGCGCGAACGCCTGGCCGAGCTGCCGGGTGGGGGCTGGTTCGGCGCCGAGGTGTCGCCCGACGAAAAGTCGCTGGCCCTGGTGCGCTACGAATCGGCTGCCGTCAGCGAGATCTGGCTCGTCGATCTGACCAGCGGCCAACGCCGGCGTGTGCTGCCCGCCAGCGGCAGCACCCAGAAGGCTTCGCACTACGTCAGCAGCTGGACGCCCGACGGCGCGGCATTGCTCTTCGCCAGCAACAATGCCAGCGAGTTCACCGAGCTGATGCGCCTGGACCTGGCCACGGGCGCCGTCACGCGGCTGAGCGCCGGCACGCCGTGGGACGTTTCCAGCGCCCAGATCAGCCCCACCAGCCCACAGCCCCTGTCCACGCTGATTGCGAATGTCGACGGGCGCGACGAGCTGCGCCTGATCGACCCCCGCACCGGTGCGCCGTTTGAGCTGCCCGCGGGGCGCCCGCTGCCACCGCTGCCCGCGGGCAGCGTCGGCCGCGCCGAATTCCACCCGGCGCGCAACGAACTGGCTCTGGTGGTCAACAGTGCCCAGGGGCCGTCGCAGGTGCACAGCCTGGACCTCAGCGACCCGGCGGCGCCGCGCGTGGTGGCCTGGACACAACCCATCGGCATTGATGGCCTGAACCTGCAGTCGCTGCCCGACCAGCAGATCGTGCGCTGGAAGTCTTTCGACGGCCGCACCATCAGCGGCGTGCTGAGCCTGCCGCCGGCGCGCTTCGGCGGTCGCCGGCCGGTGGTGATGGACATGCACGGCGGCCCCGAAGGCCAGTCCAAGCTGAGCTGGCAGGGCCGCAACAACTACCTGTTGCAGCAGATGGGCCTGGCCGTTCTGCGGCCCAATGTGCGTGGCTCCAGCGGCTACGGCAAGACCTTCCTGAGCCTGGACAACGGCATGCTGCGCGAAGACAGCGTGAAGGACATGGCCAGCGCCATCGACTGGGTGGCCACGCACCCGCGGCTGGACGCAGGCCGCGTGGCCGTGGTGGGCGGCAGCTATGGCGGCTACATGGCCCTGGCGGCCAGCACGCGGCTGGCCGACCGCATCGCCGGCGCGATGAGCGCCGTGGGCATCAGCAACTTCGTCAGCTTCCTGGAGAACACCGAAACCTACCGCCGCGACCTGCGACGGGTGGAATACGGCGACGAGCGCGACCCGGCCATGCGCGCCTTCCTGCACAGCATCTCTCCGCTGACCCACGTGGAAAAAATCACCAAGCCCCTGATGGTGGTGCAGGGCAAGAATGACCCGCGTGTGCCCTGGACTGAAAGCGAGCAGATCGTGCGCAGCCTGCAGTCGCGCGGCACACCGGTGTGGTACCTGCTGGCCGACAACGAAGGCCACGGTTTTGCGCGCCGCGAAAACGCCGACTACTACTTCGTGGCCTTGACCGAGTTTCTGCAGCGCACGCTGAAGCCCTGAAGCGCGCGCAGGGCCTGAAGCACGCGCAAGCACTGAAGCGCACGCAAGCCGGGCCGTGAAGGGCCCGGCCCGTCTTCAGACCAGCTGGCAGGCCTCGTCAAACGACAACCGCGGGCTGCGCGGCATCAGCTTGGCGGGGTCGCCATGCCCCAGCGTGCAGATGAAGTTGCTGCGCACGGTGGTGCCGGCCCAGAAGGCGGCGTCCAGCGCGGCCGCGTCATAGCCGCTCATCGGCCCGCAACCCAGACCCATGGCGCGCGCGGCCATGATCAGGTAAGCACCCTGCAGGCTGCTGTTGCGAAAGGCCGTGGCCTCGATCATGGCCGGCTTGCCCACGAACCAGGAGCGTGCGTCGGTGTGCGGAAACAACTGCGGCAGGCGTTCGAAGAACTCCATGTCCATGCCGATGATGGCGGTGACCGGTGCCTGCATCACCTTGGGCTTGTTGGCTGCCGACACGCAGGCGGCCAGCTTGTCCTTCGCCTCGGCGGTGCGCACAAACTGCAGCCGCGCCGGGCTGCAGTTGGCCGACGTGGGGCCCCATTTCATCAATTCATACAGCTGGTGCAGCTGGTCGTCGCCCACGGGCGTGGGCAGGTAGCCGTTTTGTGTACGGGCTTCGGTGAAGAGCTGCTCGGTGCTGGTGTTCATGGGGGGTGGCGTGCGGCGGTGCCGCCGGCCGGGCGTTGGAGTGGGCCACAATTCTCTGATGTTCCAACCTTCGCAGAACGACGTGCGCCGCTTCTTTTGCGAAGCTTATGCGCGCGACCGCATCAAGGCGCCGCTGCAACCCATGCAGGCCCTGGCGGCCCGCTGGATCGCGCTACACCCTGAATACCACCCCGAGCTGGCCGATGAAGCCGCAGCCCTGGCCGCCGTCTACACCGTGGAAGACGGGCGCACCAACCCCTTCCTGCACCTGTCGATGCACCTGACCATCGAAGAGCAGCTGGCCATCGACCAGCCCACGGGCATCCGGCAAGCGGTGGAACTGCTGGCAGCCAAGCGCAATTCACTGCATGACGCGCACCACGAGGTGATGGAGTGCCTGGGCGAGATGGTGTGGGCCAGCCAACGCAGCGGCTTGCCGCCCGACGGGCTGGCCTACCTGGAAGCGGTGCGCCGCAGGGCCACACGAGACTGAAGGACCGGGTGCGGCCTCAACCGCCGGCACCCTTCATGCGCTGCAGCACGTCCGGGTCGGCCCACAACTCGTCCAGCCAGGTGAAGCGGCCGGGCACGCGCTGTTCACGCCCGACGATGCGGTCCTGCGTGCCTTCTCGCGCCAGGTCCACCAGCTTGGGCGTTAGCGGCAGCTGCGTCTTCAGCGAGAAAAACAGTTTCAGCACCGGCGCGGTCAGCTTACCGGGGTTTTGTGCCGTCACCACCGCCAGGTGGCCGGACTCCAGCCGCACCAGGCTGCCGGTTGGATAGATGCCCAGGCTCCGCACCATTGCGGCAAAGATGGTTTCGTCGAACTGGCCTTTCCAGCTTGCCATCTTGGCGATGGATTCCGCCGGGTCCCAGCCCGCCTTGTAAGGCCGGTTGGAGGTAATGGCGTCATACACATCACAGACCGAGCCCATGCGCGCCATCTGCGACAGCGCTTCACCGGAAATACCGAAGGGGTAGCCCTTGCCGTCGACCCGCTCGTGGTGGTGCAGCACCACGTCCAGCGCCGTGGCGTGCTGGCTGCCCCCTTCCATCAGCATTTGATGGCCCAGTTCCGGGTGCTTGCGGATGTGTGCAAACTCTTGCTCGGTCAGGCGCGACGGTTTGTTCAGGATCTCGAGCGGCACCTGGGCTTTGCCCAGGTCGTGCAGCAAGCCGGCAAGCCCGGCTTGCCGGCACTCGTCGTCAGACAGGCCCAACTGGCGACCCAACGCCACCATCAACGCGCAGACCGCCACCGAATGCATGTAGCTGTAGTCGTCCTGGGTCTTCAGGCGCGCCAGGCTGACCAGGGCGCCAGGGTTTCGCGCCACCGACTGGGCGATGTCTTCCACCAGCGGCAAGCATTGTTCGGCGTCCACGCTGCGGCCCATGCGAGCCTCGTTGAACATGGCGTTGACGGCTTCACGGCCGCGGCCGCAGATGGCGGCGGCTTCACGCATTTCAGCCTGCATCGGCTGCTCTTCGCTGCGCGGCGGCAGCGCCGCCTGCGCCGGGGCGTCAGCAGCCACAGTGCGGCGGGCGCGGGTCTGTTGGGGTGACGGCTTGGCAGCTTCGGGCTTGGCCACGTCCAGGCCCAGAGCCACGTCAATCCAGCACTCGGCCACGCCACAAGTGCGCACGGCGCGCAGGTCTTCGGCCGATTCGATGACAAATCGCGACTTCCAGAACGGATGCGAAATCCAGGAGCCCTCGAGCTTGTGGAGGTGCATGCCCAGGCGCAAGGCGCTGACCGGTATCTTCTTCAGCATTCAGCAGGGTCCAGACCAACAGTCCAAACCGAGGGTGTACCCACTTTTGGATGCGGCGGCGCCGTCCTGTGGTCGCGTCATGCGCAAACTTGCCACCTCAGCGCACTTTCAAGCAGCCCCCCTGACGTTGACATACAGCGCATACAGATTGTGGCTGGCGGCCATGAACAGGCGGTTGTGGTGGGCGCCGCCAAAACAGACGTTGGCGCAGCGCTCGGGCAGTTCGATGTGCGCCAGCGGCCGGCCCTCGCGGCTGTAGACACGAACGCCGTCCAGGTCTTGCAGGTCGGCGCCCGCCGCGCCACTGCTGCCAAAACCACACCAGACGTTGCCGTTCATGTCCACCGCCATGCCGTCATAGGCGCCAGGGCCGTTGGCGTCCACAAACACGCGTTTGTTCTCCAGCCACGTGCCGCCCACCACGTCGTACTGCCAGATCTTGCGGTGCGGCTGCGCACGGCTTTCCACCACGTACAGCAGCTTTTCGTCGGGGCTGAAGGCCAGGCCGTTGGAGCCCTGCAGGTCTTCCAATACGCATTGCAATGCACCACCGTTGGCTGGCAGCCGGTAGACGCCGTGCGGCAGCTCGGGCGTGGCCGGCTCGCCTTCCCACCAGCCCGAGATGCCGAAGGGCGGGTCGGTGAACCACAGGCTGCCATCGCTCTTGCAGACGATGTCGTTCGGGGAGTTCAGCCGCTTGCCCTTGTACTGGTCGGCCAGCACGGTGATGCGGCCGTCGTATTCGGTGCGCGTGACGCGGCGCGTGCCGTGTTCGCAGGCCAGCAGCCGGCCCTGGCGGTCACGCGCCAGGCCGTTGGCGTGGTTGGAAGGGCGGCGGAAGTCGCTGATGCCGCCTGTGGTTTCGTCCCAGCGCACGATGCGGTTGTTGGGGATGTCTGAAAACAGCAGGTAGCGGCCGTCGCCAAACCACTGCGGGCCTTCGGCCCAGTAAAAGCCGGTGGCCAGCCTTTCCACCGTGCCCGACAGCAGGCGCAGCGGCAGGAACTGGTCGTCCAGCACGCGGATGCGCGGGTCGGGAAGACGGGTGCTGGAGTGGAAGGGTTCGGCTTGCTGGGGTGGAATGTTCATGCAGGTGCGGACCGGTGCGCAGGCTCGCTGCGGTTTCAACCCAAGGTGGCGGTAGGCCCGTGGTCAAACGGGCCCACGCCCAGAAACAGACCACCCTGCAATTCGCGCATGGGGCCTTCGGGCTGCAGCAGGTGCTGCACCTGCTGCGCATGGGTCTCGGCGTTGTGCTGGGGCACATAGCCCAGGCGGGCCCACGCGGCTTCGGTGTCGTAGAAGCGGCGCGTGTTGCCTGAAATGCCATAGGCCACCAGGAAGCCCACCGCCGGTGCGGTGAGCGCGCAGGTCACCAGTTGCGCCAGGTCGGGCAGGCTCAACCAAGTGGCCAGTCCGCGGCGGTCGGGCGGCGCGGGCGTGGCCGTGCCGATGCGAAGGCACACCGTTTCGATGCCGAAGCGGTCCCAGTACAGGCTGGCAATGCCTTCGCCAAACAGCTTGCTCAGGCCGTAGTTGCCGTCGGGCCGCGGCGGGTCTTGCGGCGACACGGTCTGCGCCTGCGCGTAGCAGCCGGTGACGTGGTTGCTGCTGGCAAACACCACGCGTTTCACGCCCTGGCGACGCGCCGCTTCATACAGGTTGTGCAGGCCCACGATGTTGGCTTGCAGGATGGGCTGCCAAGGGCCTTCGACGCTGATGCCGCCCAGGTGCACGATGGCTTGCACGCCCTGCAGCAGGGCGTGCACGGCAGCCGCGTCTGCCAGGTCGCACGGTTGGGCTTCAACGCCGGCCGGCACGTCCAGCGCCTGCAGCGCGGGGGCCAGGTCAGAGATGCG
Organism: Burkholderiales bacterium; assembly: GCA_043717565.1. Taxonomy (GTDB): domain Bacteria; phylum Pseudomonadota; class Gammaproteobacteria; order Burkholderiales; family Burkholderiaceae_C; genus Rubrivivax. Next base: position 15,613 of record JAYSXE010000017.1, read on the forward strand.
CAGCTGTTGCGTCAGGCCCTGCAGCGTGGGCGTCAACACCCGGCCCAGGGTTCCGGCAGCACCGGTCAACAACAGGTTTTGGAAGGGGCGTGTCATGCTTGTGGTCGGAGGACCTGGGGAATGTGCGGGCTGGTTACCGGCGGTGGCGTTCCTAGACTATCGAAACGATGCTCCAACATGGCTAGGGGATTCCAGGGTGGGTGAAAGCCGCGCAGGCCCGTGCGTGGTGTGCTTTGGCGAATGCATGCTGGAACTGCAGGGCACGGCCTTTGGTGCGATGAACCAGAGCTACGGCGGCGACACGCTGAACACCGCTGTGTACATGGCCCGCTGCGGTGCGCGCCAGGGCCTGCAGGTGGGCTACGCCACGGCGCTGGGCGACGACCCGCTGAGCACCGGCCTGCTGCAGCGCTGGCAGGCCGAGGGCCTGGACACGCGCCTGGTGCGCCGCTTGCCGGGCCGCCTGCCGGGCCTGTACCTGATTGAGGTGGACGAGCGCGGTGAACGCCGCTTCAGCTACTGGCGCGACCAGGCCGCGGCCCGAGCCTACTTCGACACCGACGAAGGCGGCACACCGCTGGAACAGCAGGCCGGCACCATCGACGCGCTGTACTTCAGCGGCATCAGCCTGGCCATCTTGCCGGCTGCGGGCCGCAGCCGGCTGCTGCAGGTGGCAGCGCAGGTGCGCAGCCAGGGGGGCGTGGTGGCCTTCGACAACAACTACCGGCCGCGCTTGTGGGCCAGCACCGCCGAAGCGCAGGCCGCGTTCTCGGCCGCCACCGCTGTGGCCACCCTGGCGCTGATGACGCTGGACGACGAACTGGCGCTGTGGGGTGCCACCGATGCGGAAACGCAGCTGCAGCACACCCTGGCCCTGCCCTGCGCCGAGGTGGTGGTGAAACGCGGCGCGCAGCCCACGCTGGTGCGCTGCGCGGGCCAAGCCGCGACCAGTGTGGCCACCGAAGTGGTGGCGAAGGTTGTTGACACCACGGCCGCGGGCGATAGCTTCGCTGGCGCGTATGTGGCCTTCCGCTTGGCTGGCGCCAGCGCCGCAGAAGCCGCTGCTGCCGGCAACCGACTGGCAGCACGGGTGGTGCAGCACCGTGGCGCGGTGCTGCCCATGGCCCACATGGCCGACTTGTTCAACTGACCCCAGGCCGGCGCCTACCCCAACCGGCCCATTGAGCTGCTGGTGCCGGCCGGTGCTGGTGGCGGCACCGACGTGCTGGCGCGCGCCTTTGCCGAAGCGGCGCGCAAGCACCTGCCACAACAGCCCTTCACGGTGGTAAACCGCCCGGGCGCCAGCGGCATGATCGGCCACGGCGAGATGATCAATGCCAAGCCTGACGGCTACAAGCTGGCCATCGTGTTTGCCGAAATCGTCATCGTGCCGCACCTGGGCCTGAGCAAGCTGAGCTATGAAGACTTCACGCCCATTGCGCGCCTGAACGCCGACCCGGCCGCCATCACCGTGCGTGCCGACGCGCCCTGGAACACCATCGAAGAGTTCCTGGCTTCTAGTCGAGCCAAGCCGGGCGAAGTGAAGATGGGCAATTCGGGCAACGGCAGCATCTGGCACCTGGCCCACGCGGCGCTGGAACAGAAGGTGGGCGTGCGCTACAACCCCATTCCCTTTGGCGGCGCCGCACCTGCCGTACTGGCACTGCTGGGCGGGCATGTGGACGCGGTGGCGGTCAGCCCTGGCGAGGTGGCCACGCACGTGGCCAGCGGCAAGCTGAAGACGCTGGCCGTGATGGCCGACCGGCGCCTAAAGGACTTTGACAACGTGCCGAAGCCAAGGGAACGCGGCATCGACCTGTCCATCGGCACCTGTTCAGCGCACCCAGCCCACACAGGCCGGCCGGCCACACGCGCCAGAATCACCCCACACGCCACACCCCCACCACTTTCCAGCCCGCCATACGCGAGCCGGGCTACCCCAGGAGCACCAACCCATGAGACCCAACCGCCTGCGCCAACTGTGGGCCGAAGACAAAGCCGCCGTGAACGGCTGGCTGGCGATACCCAACAGCTTCAGCGCCGAGGTGATGGCGCACCAGGGCTGGGACAGCCTGACCATCGACATGCAGCACGGCGTCATCGACTACACGTCGTTGGTGCCCATGCTGCAGGCCGTCAGCACCACGGCCACCGTGCCGGTGGTGCGCGTGCCGTGGCTGGAGCCGGGCATCCTGATGAAGGCGCTGGACGCCGGCGCCTACGCGGTGATCTGCCCGATGATTAACACGCGTGAAGACGCGCAGCGCTTCATCCACTACACCAGTTACGCGCCCAAGGGCACGCGCAGTTTCGGCCCGGTGCGCGCCACGCTGTATGGCGGCGCCGATTACGCGCAGCACGCCAACGACACCGTGGTGCGCTTTGCGATGATCGAAACCGCGCAGGCGCTGGACAACCTGGACAGCATCCTCAGCGTCGAGGGCCTGGACGCCATCTACATCGGCCCTTCTGACCTGTCGCTGTCGCTGGGCTGCAGGCCGGTGTTCGACGATGTCGACCCCAAGGCCGCGCAAGCCATCGAACACATCTGCGCGCGCGCCAAGGCGCACGGCGTGGTGGCCGGCGTGCACAACGGGCGCTGCGACGTGGCGCAGGCGCGCATCGCCATGGGCTTTCGCTTCGTGACGCTGGGCTCTGACGCCCGGCTGCTGGCTGCGGGTTCGCAGGAGCTGCTGGCGCCGATGCGAGCGCAGGCCACGGCGGCGAAGACATCGGGCTATTGATCGATTGGCGCACGCGCGGGCCTGTGGGCTGCATCGGGGCTGCCGCAGCACCCGCCTGCAGCGTCTACGATGCAGCCATGACACCGAAGCACACACCCTGGAAAGCCCGCTGGCAGGTTGACGACACCGAAACGGTGGCCTCCCACGACAGCGGCCTGCGCGTGCGGCTGCAGGAAGACGGCCAGGGCATCGCCGAAAACGGCGACGAGGTGGTGGCCCAGCTGCTGCCGCTGCACGGCGCCCACAACGCACCAGCCATGGTGCAACGGCTGGTGCGCGAGGGCGCGCAGATGCTGATCGACCCCTACGCGCGCGGCTGGCGCCACTGAAGGGCCGCGGCCGCCGACTGTTTACTCAAACGGCAACGGCTGCGCCCACGGGTAGAACGCGGGCATGTCGCGGCTGACCGCATCGGGCCACTGCGCCGGCCGCTTTTCCAGAAAGGCCGCGATGCCCTCACGCGCGTCGGGCGACTGGCCGCGTGCCTGGATGGCCCGGCTGTCCACCCGGTGCGCCATCATGGGGTGCGGCGCGCCGGCCATCTGCCACAGCATCTGGCGCGCCAGCGCCACCGACACCGGCGCGCTGTGCGCGGTCATCTCCAGCGCCAGTGCGCGCGCTGCCGGCAGCAGGTCTTCGGGTGCGTACACGGCACGCACCAGCCCGCGTTCCAGCGCTTCCTGGGCCGGGAAGATGCGCCCGCTGATGCACCATTCCAGCGCGGTCTGCATGCCCACCAGCCGGGGCAGAAACCAGCTGGACGCCGCTTCGGGCGTGATGCCGCGGCGCGCGAACACAAAGCCGAAACGCGCGCTGGTGGACGCCAGCCGCACGTCCATCGGCAGCTGCATCGTCATGCCAATGCCAACCGCGGCACCGTTGATGGCGCCGATGATGGGTTTCAGGCTCTGGAACAGCCGCAGAGTGACCAGCCCACCGCCGTCGCGGTAGACGTCGCCCACGCGGTGCGCTTCGCGGGCTTCGTCCTGGCGCTTGGCGTAGTCGAAGGTGGCGCCACCGGTGGACAGGTCGGCGCCGGCGCAGAAAGCACGACCGGCGCCGGTGATGATGACGGCGCGCACGCTGTCGTCGGCGTCGGTGTGGTCGATGGCGGCCAGCAGCTCGTCGCGCATCTGCGTGTTGAATGCGTTCAGCTTTTCGGGCCGGTTCAGCGTCAGCGTGGCGATGCCGTCGGACTGTTCAAGCTGCAGGGTGTGGAATGTGGGGGTGTTCATGGCCATGCTCGGGTGGTTGCCTGCGTGCCCGCCTCGCACGGCGGGCACTGAACCGGCATTCTCGTTGCCCGGCGCGGGCACAGGGTGAACGCGCCCGAACTCGAACCCATCACCACGCCCTACGGGAAACCCTGGTGTGCTTATGCGGCCAGCCGCCGTGGCGGCAAGGGCTTTGCCGACTACAGTGCCCCGTGGCCCCACGCCACCCTGCCCGCAACCGGAGACCCGACATGAAGCGCACGCTGTTCACGCTGGCCGCTGTTGCACTGCTGGCCCTGCCCACCCCGCCAGCGCAGGCCAGCTACCCGGACAAACCGGTGAAGCTGGTGGTGGCCTTTGCGCCGGCCAGCAGCACCGACATCGTGGCGCGCCTGCTGGCCGAGCAGATGAGCACCAGCATGGGCCAGACGGTGGTGGTGGAAAACAAGCCCGGCGCCGGAGGCAACATCGCCACACAACAGGTGATGAACGCCGCGGCAGACGGCTACACGCTGCTGATCCACAGCGTGGCGGTCTCCGTCAACCCTTCGCTGTTTGCCAACGCCGGCTTCGACACGCTGCGCGACCTGGCCCCTGTGGCGATGGCCGCAGTCACGCCCAACCTCATCTACGTGCACCCCGACGTGAAGGCCAACAGCCTGGCCGAACTGCTGGCGCTGGCGCGCACGACACCGCTGGCTTACGCCTCTTCGGGCAACGGCACCACCACGCACCTGGGTGCTGAGTGGCTGTTCAAGTCCATCAGCAAGCTGAACATCACGCACGTGCCTTTCCAGCCCGCCGCCGCCACGCAGGCGGTGGTCAGCGGGCAGGTGCCCATTGCCAGCACGTCCATGCCACCGGCCGTACCCTTTGCGAAAGGCGGCAAAGTGCGGCCGCTGGCCGTGATGTCGCTCAAACGCAGCCCGGCGCTGCCCGACGTGCCCACGGTGGCCGAGCTGGGCCACCCGGGCTTCGAGGCCAACACCTGGTTCGCTATTTTTGCGCCGGCCCGGACACCGCCCGCGGTGCTGGAATTGCTGAATGCCGAGGTCAACAAGGCCCTGGCGGCACGCCCGGTGCTGGAGAAGTTCGAACAGCTGTCGCTGCAGGCGCAGCCGCTGGACCGCGCCGCCACGCGCCGCTACGTCGAAAGCGAAGTGGCCAAGTGGGGCCGGCTGGTGAAAGACATCGGCGTGAAGATCGAGTGACGGCGCGCCACTCCCAAATCCGAATGAAAGCCAGACCATGAAATTGATGAGCTTCAAGGCCGCCGACGGCAACGCCACCTGGGGCGTGCAGCAGGGCGCGGGCGTGGTGGAACGCGCACGCCTGGGCAGCGACGCCCCGGCCACGCTGCAGGCGCTGGTGGAATTTGCGTCGGCCCACCCGGCCTGGCTGGCGGCGCTGGCCGCGCGTGCCGCTGCGCTGGCGCCCACGCCGCTGGCGCAGCTGCAACTGCTGCCGGTGGTGCCGGCCCCGGCCAAGATCGTGTGCCTGGGCGTGAACTACCACGACCATGCCAAGGAAGGCGGCAACACTGTGGCCGAATACCCGGCGCTGTTCCTGCGCGTGGCTTCTTCGCTGCTGGCCCACGGCGCACCGCTGCAGGTGCCACGCATCAGCAGCAAGATGGACTACGAAGCCGAGCTGGCGCTGGTCATCGGCCGGCGCGCGCGCTTCGTCAGCGAAGCCGAGGCGTTGAACCATGTCTTCGGTTACGCATGCTTCAACGACGTGTCGCTGCGCGACTACCAGCGCAAGACCTCGCAGTGGACCATCGGCAAGAACTTCGATGCCACCGGCGGTTTCGGCCCAACACTGGTCACCGCCGATGAACTGCCCCCGGGCTGCGTGGGCCTGCACATTCAAAGCCGCCTGAACGGCCAGGTGATGCAAAGCGCCAGCACCACCGACATGGTGTTCGGCGTGGCACGCACGCTTTCGCTGCTCAGTGAAGCGATGACGCTGGAACCCGGCGACGTGGTGGTGATGGGCACACCGGGCGGCGTGGGCTATGCGCGCACACCGCCGGTGTGGCTGAAAGCCGGTGACACCATTGAGGTGGAGATCGAAGGCGTGGGCCTGCTCAGCAACCCGGTGGTGGGCTGAGGGAACGGGAGGAACGTCATGCGCAACATCGGCCTGGGCAGCATCACCACCGCCGCAGCGGACAGCTTTGCAGGGCTGCCCGAAACGCGCCGCCGCGAACTGGTGCAGAAGCTCGTGCAGCACCTGCACGCCTATGCGCAAGACACGCAACTGACGCACGAAGAATGGCGCGCCGCGCTGGGCTTCATGCACCGCGTGGGCGACATCAGCAACGCCAACCGCAGCGAATTCAGCCTGCTGTCCGACGTGCTGGGCCTGAGCAGCCTGGTGGACCTGATGGCCAGCGCGCCGGGCGCCACCCCAGGCAGCGTGCTGGGCCCGTTCCACACCGCCGGTTCGCCCTGGAAAGTCAACCCGGCCGACCTGACCCAGGGCAACAGCGGCCAGGCGGTGTTGATGCGCGGGCGTGTGCTCGGCGCGCAGGGGCAGCCGCTGGTGCAGGCCACGCTGGACTTCTGGCAGAACGCCGACAACGGCCTGTACTGGCAGATCGACCCCACGCAACCCAGCGACAACCTGCGCTGCCAGTTGAAGGTGGACGCGGCTGGTGGCTTCGCCATCCGCACCATCCGGCCGCGGCCGTACCAGATTCCCACCGATGGCCCGGTGTGGCACGACCTGATGGCCCCCGCCGGCCGCAGCGCCTGGCGCCCGGCGCATGTGCACCTGATCGTCAGCGCGCCCGGCCACCGCACGCTGGTGACCGAGCTGTTCGACGCCGAAGACCCCTACCTCGACAACGACGCGGTGTTTGGCGTGCGCTCGGCGCTGGTGTGCCGCTACGCGCAGCAGCCGGGCATTGACGTGCCGGTGCTCGATATCGACCTGACCCTCAGCGCGCAAGACTGATGGGGTGGGTCCAGACCCAAGCCTGCCCCACATGCGCCCCAACAACGATTCAAAACCAACTTCAACCCAGCAGGAGACACCATGATGAACCGCCGATCGATGCTCAACACCTCGGCCACGATGGCCGTGGGCGCCGTGGCCGGCTGCGCGCTGCCCGGCACCGCCCAACCAGGTGGCGCGAAAACGCCCTTCACCGTGACGGCCACCACCGTGCCCATCGTGGGCAGCGACCTCGTGTTCCCGGTGCGGCGCATCTACTGCATCGGCCGCAACTACCGAGCACATGCCATCGAGATGGGTTCCAACCCCGACCGTGAACCGCCGTTCTTCTTCCAGAAGCCCACCGACGCCATCCAGAACGTGGCCCCTGGCACCGTGGCCGACCACCCCTACCCGCCGCTGACCAAGAACTACCACTATGAAGTGGAACTGGTGGCGGCGCTGCACAAGGGTGGCCGCAACATCCCGATGGCCAGCGCGCTGGACCACGTGTATGCCTACGCGCTGGGCCTGGACATGACGCGTCGCGACCTGCAGCGCGCCATGGGCGACGAGAAGAAGCCGTGGGAAATCGGCAAGAGCTTCGACCGCAGCGCACCCATCGGCCCGCTGCACCTGGCCAGCCAGACGGGGCCTTTTGCCGCTGGCAGCATTTGGCTGAAAGTGAACGGCACCACCAAACAGAACGCCAACCTGAACCAGATGATCTGGAGCGTGGCCGAGCAGATCAGCAGGCTCAGCGATGCCTTCGAACTGATGCCCGGCGACATCGTCTATTCCGGCACGCCGGAAAACGTGGGCCCGGTGGTGCGCGGCGACGTCATCGAGTGCCACATCGACCGGCTGCCCAAGCTCAGCATCAAGATCGTCTGAATCGGCACGGCGGTCGGTCGCCAAGGCGCTCACCGCCAGCCTTCGCCCCGGGCTTCAACCGGCCGCGCGGCATGCGGCCAGCCCGCGTCAGGCGCGCACGGGGCGGCTGAAGCCCTGCGCCGCCTGCATCAGGCTGCGCGTGTAGCCGGCCTGCACGCGGTGCGCGGCCAGGTCTGCGGCGTCCACGGTTTCCACTGCCACGCCGCGCTGCATGACCAGCAGCCGCTGGCACAGGTGGGTGACCACGGCCAGGTCGTGGCTGACCATCACAAACGTCAGGCCGCGCTGCTGGCGCAAGGCTTCCAGCAGGTTCAGCACCTCGGCCTGCACGGAAGCGTCCAGCGCCGACGTGGGTTCGTCCAGCAGCAACACCTGCGGCTGCAGGACGAGTGCACGCGCAATGGCCACTCGCTGGCGCTGCCCGCCCGACAACTGGTGCGGGTAGCGGAAGCGAAAACCATTGCCCAGGCCCACCTCGTCCAGCGCCCTTTCGATGCGCATCTCGGCGCCTTCGATGCCGTGGATGGCCAGCGGCTCGGCCAGCGCGCGGTCCACCGTCTGCCGCGGATGCAGGCTGCCGTAGGGGTCTTGAAACACCATCTGCACCTGGCGGCGCCAGGCCACGCTGGCGGGGTTGCCGGGCGCGGTGTCTCCCGTCAATTGCACCCGCTCGGCACTGCGCGGCGCCAGGCCGCAAATGGCCCGCAGCACCGTGCTCTTGCCAGAACCCGATTCGCCCACGATGCCGAAGCTTTCTCCCGGCGCAACGGCAAACGACACGGCGTCCACCGCCGTGAAGCCGTCAAAACGCACCGTGAGGTCCTGCACCAGCAGGCCTCGCTGCGTCGCCGCGCCGCCCACGCCAGTGCGGGCCGTGCCTGCGGGGTTCAGCGCGTTCACAGCAGCCATTCGGGCTGGCGCTCCAGCACCGGCAGCGGGTGCCGCGGCGCAGCCAGTTGCGGCAGGCAGTTCAGCAGGCCGCGGGTGTAGGGGTGCTGCGCGCGGTGCAGTTCGGTTGCAGCCAGCGCTTCCACCACGCGGCCGGCGTACATCACCAGCACGCGGTCGCAGAAGCTGCCCACCAGGCGCAGGTCGTGCGAGATGAAGATGAGGCCCATGCCCCGGTCGGCCACCAGGCGGTCCAGGATACCCAGCACCTGCAGCTGCACCGTCACGTCCAGCGCCGACGTGGGCTCGTCGGCTATCAGCAGCTGCGGCCCGGCCATCAGCATCATGGCGATCATTGCGCGCTGGCCCATGCCGCCCGACACCTCGTGCGGGTACAGCTTCATCACCCGCGCCGGGTCTTCCAGGCCCACCGCCGCCAGCGCATCGGCCACCTGCTGGCGCGCCCGCGCGCGGCTGCAGGGGCGGTGCGCCTGCAGCGTTTCGACCATCTGCGCGCCGATGGTCAGCACCGGGTTCAACGAATACTTGGGGTCTTGCAACACCATCGCAATGCGGCCGCCGCGCAACGCACGCCGCTGGTGCGGCGGGCAGTGCAACAGGTCCACGCCTTCAAACTGCAAACGCTGCGCCGTCACCCGGCCCCCGGGCGCCGTCAGGCCCACGATGGCGCGGCCGGTCTGGCTTTTGCCCGAACCCGATTCACCCACGATGCCCAGCCGCTCGCGGCCCAGTGTGAAGCTGATGCCGCGCACCACCTCGGTCACGCCGCCGCCCCGGGCCGGGTAGGCCACGCGCAGGTCTTGCACCTGCAACAGCGGTTCGGTGGCGGCATCGCGGGGCGGGTTGCTCATGGGTTCAGTGCTGCGCTTTAGGGTCCAGCGCGTCGCGCAGGCCGTCACCCAGCAGGTTGAAGCCCAGGCTGACGATGAAGATGGCCGCGCCCGGTGCGGCGGCCACCCACCACTGGTCCAGCACATAGGCGCGGCCGGCAGCAATCATGGCGCCCCATTCGGGCAGTGGCGGCTGCGCGCCCAGGCCCAGGAAACCCAGCCCCGCTGCCGTGAGGATGATGCCGGCCATGTCCAGCGTGACGCGCACGATGACGCTGGGCAGGCACAGCGGCATCACGTGCCGCAGCACGATGCGCAGCGGGCTGGCGCCCAGCAGTTTCACGGCGCTGATGTAGTCGGCCTGGCGGATGGTCAGCGTTTCGGCACGTGCGATGCGCGCATAAGGCGGCCACGAGGTAATGGCTATGGCGATGACGGCGTTCTCGATGCCCGGCCCCAGCGCCGCCACAAAAGCCAACGCCAGGATGAGTCGCGGAAAGGCCAGGAAGATGTCGGTGATGCGCATCAGCACGGCGTCCACCCAACCACCGGCGTAGCCCGACACCGTGCCCACCAAAAGGCCGATGGGCGCAGCCAGCACGGCCACCAGCACCACCACAAACAACGTGATGCGGCTGCCGTGGATAAGCCGGCTGAGGATGTCACGCCCCTGGTCGTCGGTGCCCAGCCAGTGCGCCGCTGAAGGCGGCAGCAGCCGCTGCCCCAGTTCACCCACGGTCGGCGCGTAGGGCGACAGCAGCGGCGCACACAGCGCCACCAGCAGCAGCAGCACCACGATGGCCAGCCCCACCATGGCCAGGCGGTTGACGGCAAAGCTGCGCCAGCCGGCGTACCAGCGGCCCAGCGCGGCCTGGCGGCGCGACTGTGGCCGGTCGCTCTGCAGCCAGGCGCGCCAGCCGGTGGGGGTGGGCAGGCCGGGAGTGTTCATGGGCCGGTGTCAGAGCGCTGGCGTGTGTCGCGCGTGCGCGGGTCCAGCAGCCGGTACAACAGGTCGCTCAGCAGGTTCAGGCCGATGAACACCGTGCCCACCACGATGGTGCCGCCCAGCACCGCGTTCATGTCGGCGTTCTGCAGCGAATTGGTGATGTACAGGCCCAGGCCCGGCCAGGCGAACACGGTTTCGGTCAGCACGCTGCCTTCCAGCAGCCCGGCGTAAGACAGCGCCACCACCGTCACCAGCGGCACCATCGCGTTGCGCAGCGCGTGGCGCCAGATGATGCGCGCTTCACTCAGGCCCTTGGCGCGCGCGGCGACGATGTATTCCTGCGCCAGTTCGTTCAGCATGAAGCTGCGCGTCATGCGGCTGATGTAGGCCAGCGAGAAGTAGCCCAGCAGCGCAGCCGGCAGCACCAGGTGCGACAGCGCATTGCGAAAGGCGTCCCATTCCCCGGCCAGGGCCGTGTCCAGCAGCATCACACCGCTGACGCGGGTGATGGTGAACTCGTAAGCCACGTCGATGCGGCCTGGTCCGGCCACCCAGCCCAGCTTGGCGTAGAACAGCACCAGCGCCATCAGCCCGAGCCAGAAGATGGGCACCGAATAGCCCACCAGCGCCATCACCCGTACCGCATGGTCGGCCAGGCCGCCGCGGCGCACAGCAGCCCACACACCCAGCGGTATACCCAGGCCCGCGCCAATGATGATGCCGCAGGTGGCCAGTTCAAGCGTGGCCGGAAACGTCTTGCGGATGTCGTCCCACACCGGGTTGGAGGTAAGCACCGAATTGCCGAAGTCGCCCTGCAGCGCACGCCCCACGTAGCGCACGAACTGCTGCGGCAACGGCAGATTCAGACCCAGCTCTTCGCGCACACGCTGCACCACATGTTCGGGTGCACGGTCGCCCACGATGGCCAGTACCGGGTCCACCGGAATCACCCGCCCGATGAAAAAGGTGACGGCCAGCAGACCGAGGTAGGTGAAGGCGATGACCAGCACAAAACGACCGCTGGCCCGCAGCGCGCGGGCAGCCTTCAAGGGCGGACCACCCGCAGCGCCTGCGTCACCACCCCCCGCACCGTCACGCCGCGCGCGTCACTGCTTGCTGACGTTGAACAGGTAAGTCGAGTCCGACGTCGGGCCGATCTTCAGCCCCGTCACGTTCTTGCGGTAGGCCGCCACTTCGGTCTGCTGGTACAGCATCACGAACGGGCTGCTCTTGCGGAATTCGGCCTGCAGGTCCTGGTACATCTTGGCGCGCTTGGCGCCGTCGCGTTCCAGCGCTGCGGCGTCGGCCAGCTTGGTCAGCTCCGGAATGTCCCAGGCGTTGCGCCAGGCCAGCGGCTTGCTCTTGGCGTCGTCGGCGTTGTTGGGGTTGCGCGAAAAGGTGTCGGCGTTGGTGTGCGGGTCCCAGTAGTCCGCGCCCCAGCTGCCGATGTAGATGTCGTGCGTGCGGGCGCGGTACTTGGTCAGCGTCTGCTTGCCGTCGCCGGGCAGTATCTCCAGTTCAATGCCGGCCTGCTTGAAGGTCTGTTGCATGGCTTCGGTGATGCCCTGCACCGGCTGCACCGTGCGCATGTCGATCGTCACCTTGAAGCCGCTGCCCACGCCGGCCTTGGCCAGCAGCGCCCGGGCCTTGGGTACGTCCAGCTTGTAAGGCTTGTCCTTGCTGGCGCCCAGCAGGCCGACGGGCAGGAAGTTCTGGTGCACGACGCCGATGTTCTTGATCAACGTCTTGCCGATGGCGTCGTAGTCCACCAGCCACTTGAAGGCCTCGCGCACCTCGGGCTTGGCCAGCGTGGGGTTCTTCTGGTTCAGGCTGAAGTAGTACACCGTGCCCTTCGGCGTGGCGGTGGTGGCCACGTTCTTGTCGGCGGCCAGCGCGTCCAGGTCCTGCGGCGTGAGGTTGCGCGCGATGTCGGCGTCGCCCTTTTCCAGCAGCAGCCGCTGTGTGGCGCTTTCCTTGATGTGGCGGTAGATCACCCGCGCCGGCTTGGCCTTGGCGCCCCAGTAGTTGTCGTTGCGTTCCAGCGCCACGATCTCGTTGGCGCGCCATTCGCGGATCTTCATCGGCCCGCTGCCGGCGTAGTTGGTCTTCAGCCAGGCATAGCCCATGTCGCCCACGCCGTCCTTCTGCGCTTCCTTGCTCAGCAGCAGCTTCTTGTCCACCACGCTGGCCACGTTGGCCGTCAGGCAGTTGTAGACCAGCGTGGGCGCATAGGCCTTGTCGGTCTCGATGGTCAGCGTCAGCGGGCCGGTCTGCCGCACCTTGTCCTTCACGCTGTCCTTGGTCAAGCCGAACTGCGTCAGGATGAAGGCCGGCGTCTTGTCCAGCAGCACCGCACGCTGCAGGCTGAACACCACGTCTTCGGCAGTCAACGGGTTGCCGCTGGCAAACTTCAGGCCTGGCTTCAGATCGAAGCTGTAGGTCTTGCCGTCGTCAGACACCTTCCAGGCCTTGGCCAGGTCGGGCAGCAGCTTGCTGGGGTCGTTGACGTCGTAGCGGATCAGCCGGTCATAGCCGTTGCCCATCAGCTCGCCGGCGGAAATCTCGAAGGCCTCGGCAGGGTCCAGGCTGATGATGTCGTCAAAGGCCAGCGCCACCACCACGGTGTCCTTGGGCGTGGCGGCCAGCACCGGCAGGGCCGTGGCGGCAGCGCCGGCCAGCACCGCGGCAGCCGCCGCCTGCGCCAGCGTGCGGCGGGTGAATTCAACAGCGTGCATCGCAGTCCTCCGGGTTCAGTGGGAGTTCGGGGTTGTCCCCGTGCCTGCGATGGTGCCACGAACGTGTGGTCTCTCTGGCCCTTCCTACATCCGTTTGCGCTGCAGCGCCAAAGGCGGCGCGCCCAAGATCCCGGCCGATGCACCGGCCGGCCGGAAGCTCCAGGCTACCGAATCGTTCCCACGCTGGCCGAGGTCACGGCACCGGGCTTGTAGGTCGTGTTGCTGCCCTGCACGGTCAACATCTGCAGTGCGGCACCGGTGTGCGTCGCATTCAACGCCGGGCCGGTCCAGGTCAGTGCGCACTGGCCGGTGCTGCCCGCCTGGCACGCCACCGTCTGCAACCCGGTTACGCGTGCTCCGGCGTGCACCTGCAGGGCGGCCTGCACCAGCGCACCGCCGACCGCGGCGCCGTTTTCAGTCTTCACCGTGACCATGAACTGGGGTGTCCAGTTCACCGCGCCCGGCGTGCTGCGCAACATGGATCCGGTGATGGCGCTGACGCTGGCGCTGGGTGCCGCAGGCCGTGCCACCTGGGCGTTCACCGTGGCGCCGGTGTAGGCCATCTGCGGGCCGCGCACATTGGAGACGGCGAAGCCCAACACCGGTACGGAGGACCAGGGCGCCGGCGCGCTGACCAGGCTGCAGCTGCCGTCGCGCGCGGTGGTGCAGCTCTGCTCGGTGCTCATGTTAGAAAAGCGGGCCACCACCTGGGCACCGGCCAGGGCCTGCCCGCTCCCGTTGACCACCTGCACCACCGCCGTGGCTTGCCAGGCACCCGCGGCCGGCACCTGCGTGGACAGCGTGACGCTGCGCACGCTGGGGTTGATGACGGGCGTGACGGGGGTGGTGGAGCCTGCGTCGTCCACACCCGCGTAGAGCAGGCTGCGCGTCATGGCCCCGGGCGCGCCCGCCACCGTGTTGGCGCTGGCCTGCGCCAGCAGGCGCTGGCGCACCTGCGCCGGTGCCAGCGTGGGGGCGGCTTCCAGCAACAACGCTGCCGCGCCCGCAACGTGGGGCGCGGCCATGGAGGTGCCGTTCATCGTGACCACGGCGGTGGTGGAAGCGATGCCGGCGGAACCGATGGCCGCGCCCGGCGCCCACAAGGCCACGCAGCTGCCCCAGTTTGAGAAGCTGGCCTTCGCGTCGACCTTGTCGCTGGCCGCCACTGTGACCATGCCCGCAGCGCGCGCCGGCGACTGCGTGCAGGCGTCGACATTGCTGTTGCCCGCGGCCACCACCACGCTGAACCCGGCTGTCACCATGCGCTGCACCGCAGCGTCCAATGTGGCCGATGCAGCGCCGCCCAGGCTCATGTTCAACACACCCGGCCGCGA
>JAYSXE010000161.1:0-7615 GCA_043717565.1 Burkholderiales bacterium
CCTGCGCCCGTGCCGGTGCCCGCCGCCGCTGCGCCCGTGCCGTCTTCGCCCCCGGGCATGCGGGTGGTCCCGCTGCCGCCGCCCACGCTGTCACGCAACATGGGCGAGGTTCGCCTGCAGGCGGCGCGGCGCCTGGTTGCCGCGCACCCTGACGGCACCTACATGTCGGTTCCGCGGCAACCGTTGCTGGGCGTGCCGGTGCTGAAGGTGACGTTGAATGCCGACGGTAGCGTGAACAACGTTCTGGTGCTGCGTGAACCGCAAGAGGCCAAGCACACCATCCAGCAGGCCATCGATGCGGTGTACCGCGCAGCACCCTATGGCGATGTCAGCCAGCTGCCCAGGCCTTGGGAATTCATCGAGACCTTCTTGTTCGAAAACAACGGCCGCTTCAAGCCGATGACGCTGGACCGCTGACGTTTCACAAGCCCGCGACGCGCCTGCAGGGCTGCGGCACTGCACAATGCCCGATCCGTGCAGCCCTTTGCGGTTTTGCCGCAACCCCATGTTCCTGACCATCCCGACACTCCTGACCTGGGCCCGCATCGCCGCGATACCCCTGATCATTGGCGTGTACTACTTGGGTTGGGAGATGTCCACCAAGAATTTGGTGGCCACGGTGTTGTTCGTGCTGTTTGCAGCCACCGACTGGCTGGACGGCTACCTGGCACGCAAGCTGAACCAGCAATCGGCTTTCGGTGCCTTTCTCGACCCCGTGGCCGACAAGTTCCTGATCTGTGCCTGCCTGCTGGTGCTGCTGGGCGAAGGCCGTGTGGACACCCTGGTGGCGCTGATCATCATCGGCCGCGAGATCGCCATCTCGGCGCTGCGCGAATGGATGGCGCAGATCGGGGCTTCGCGCAGCGTGGCGGTGCACATGCTGGGCAAGCTGAAGACGATGTCGCAGATGGTGGCCATTCCTTTCCTGCTGTTTGATGGCCGCCTGTTCGGTCTTGTCGACACCCGCCTGTGGGGCCAGTGGCTGATGATCGTGGCGGCCGTGTTGACGGTCTGGTCGATGGTCTATTACCTGCGCCGCGCCATTCCCGAGATCCGAGCCAAGACCCGATGAACGGCGACAGCACGCGCTGGTTGCGTGCCATGCCTTGGGTGTTCGTGTTGATCTGGAGCACCGGCTTCGTCGTCGCGCGGTACGGCATGCCGCACGCGCCCCCTTTTGGCTTTCTGCTGTTGCGTTACCTGCTCAGCATGGGGGCCTTCGGCGCGTGGGTGGCCGTGTCGCGGCCTGCCTTCCCGGCCACGCGTGCGCAATGGTGGCACCTGGGGGTCACAGGGGTGCTGATGCATGCCGGCTACCTGGGCGGTGTGTGGTTTGCCGTCAAGGGCGGGCTGGGTGCCGGGCTTGCAGCGCTCATCGTCGGTCTGCAGCCATTGCTCACGGCGATGTGGGTCAGTGCCAGCACCCGGGGCAGTGGCACGGTGGCCGTGCCCGCGCGCCAATGGTGGGGACTGGTGCTCGGCCTGGCCGGCCTGCTGCTGGTGGTGGGCAACAAGCTGCAGCTGGGCGAAACGCACCTGCCCATGGTGGCCGCGGCCGTCGTGGCGCTGCTCAGCATCACGGCCGGCACGCTGTACCAGAAGCGCTGGGTCCAGCCGTGCGACGTGCGCAGCGCCAACCTGTTGCAACTGGCGGCTGCGGCGCTGGTGACGGCCCCTCTGGCCGCGCTGGAAACCGAGGCTGTGGTCTGGCACCCGCAAATGCTGGGTGCACTGGCGTGGTCGGTGCTGGTACTGACTTTGGGCGGTAGCTCATTGCTGTACCTTCTGATCCAGCGCGGCGCCGCCACCACCGTCACCAGCTTGATGTATCTGGTGCCACCGTGCACGGCGGTGTTGGCCGCCGTGTTGTTTGGCGAGACGCTCAGCCCGCCGGTGTTGGCGGGTCTGGCCTTGGCCGCAGCAGGCGTGGCTTTGGCCGTGCGCGCCAGCCCCGCGCGATAAAGCCCGCCGGCGCCACTGTCAAGCGGAGAAGCACTGTCATCGGCCTTGCCGATCTTTGGCCCTCAGGCGGTTTCGCTTGGGTCAGAATTTGGGTACGCTTGGCATTGCCAATTTCCTGCCATGAGCGGTATCCGTCTTCGCGAGCACAATATTTGCTCTGGCGTGTGCGGTTGCCCCGTGAACACCAGCCATCCGGCAACCAACACCCAGTCCGAAAACAGACACCTCCAGAGGGGAACGCGAAGTGAACAAGAGCGAGTTGATCGAGCACATTGCCAAGCAGGCTGACATTTCCAAAGCTGCTGCGGGGCGCTCTCTGGAGGCCTTGATCGGCGCGGTAAAGGTCACCCTCAAGAAGGGCGGCACCGTCACCATCACCGGCTTCGGCACCTTCACGGCGCCCAAGCGCGCGGCGCGCACGGGCCGCAATCCGCGCACGGGTGCTGCCATCAAGATCAAGGCTGCCAAGGTTCCCAAGTTCCGCCCCGGCAAGGGCTTGCGCGACGCGTTGTAAGCTTCACACACCGGGTGCTTAGCTCAGCCGGTAGAGCGGCGCCCTTACAAGGCGTAGGTCGGCGGTTCGAACCCGTCAGCACCCACCACCACCTTCTATAGAATCTCGCGTTGCTCTGGACTGTCCGGCAGGGCGGGCCGGCGGCAAGCGAAGGTTTTCATCAAAACCTGCAACGGCGAACCTCGGTTCGCCGTTTCGTTTTGTGAAACACCCGCCCTGCCACGGCCTGCAGTCGGGCGTGACAGGGCAGCCACCCGGGCGGCCCGCCACCGTGGCCAGGGCCGCAAACCGTTTTGGCTGCGGTTCAACTTCACCTCCAACGAGGCTCTACCGATGTTCGATTTCGTTCGCAACCACACCCGGCTGGCTCTGGGCTTCATCCTGTTGCTGATCATTCCGTCGTTCATCTTCTTTGGCATCGATGGCTACCAGAAGTTCGGTGACGGTGCCAACGCCGCGGTAGCGTCGGTGGACGGCAGCAAGATCACACGTGGCGAGCTCGAGAACGCGCACATGCGCATGCTGCAACGGGCGCGCGCGCAACTGCAGGGAGCCGACCCTACAGCCTTGGACACACCCGAGATGCGCCGCAGCACGCTGGACAGCATGGTGCGCGAAAGGGTGCTGCTGACCGCGGCCACGCACATGAACCTGACCCCCACCGACGCGCGCCTGCAGCGCATGTTCACCAGCGACCCACAGTACGCGCAGATCCGGAACCCCGACGGCAGCGTGAACCGCGAGTTCCTGGCCATGCAGGGCATGAACTCGGAGATGTTTGCGCAGCAGCTGCGCCAGCAACTGGCCATGCAGCAGGTGCTGGGTGGCGTGGCAGCCACGTCGCTGGCACCGGCCAGCATCGTGGGTGCGACGGTGGACCCATTGCTGCAGCGGCGCGAGGTGCAGTTCCAGCGTTTTGACGTCGTGGCCTACCGCGACAAAGTCAAACCCACCGACGCCGAGGTGGAAACTTTCTACAAGGCGCGTGCCGACGAGTTCAAGACAGCCGAACAAGCCACCATCGAATACGTGGTGCTCGACTTGGAAGCCCTGGGAGCAAACAGCGCGCCCAAGGACGCTGACGTGCGCAAGTTCTACGACGACAACGCAGCCCGCTTCACTGCCCCTGAAGAGCGGCAGGCCAGCCACATCCTGATCAATGCCGACAAGTCCGCTCCCGCAGCCGACCGGCAAGCCGCCAAGTCCAAAGCCGAGGCCCTGCTGGCCGAGGCGCGGAAGAACCCGGCTGGCTTTGCTGAACTGGCGCGCAAGAACTCGCAGGACACGGGCAGCGCCGTGCAGGGCGGCGACCTCGGTTTCTTTGGCCGTGGCGCCATGGTCAAGCCCTTTGAAGATGCCGCATTTGGTTTGAAGCAAGGCGACCTGGTGGGCCCGGTTGAAACCGACTACGGCTACCACGTGATTCTGTTGACGGGCGTCAAGGGCGGCGCGAAGCGGCCCTTTGAAGAAGTCAGCGCCGAGATTGCTGCCGAGTTGCGCAAGTCGGGTGCCCAGAAACGCTGGGCTGAAGCAGCCGAGCAGTTCACCAACACCGCCTACGAGCAGTCCGACAGCCTGCAACCGGTGATCGACAAACTCAAGCTCAAGAAGCTGACCGCCACCGTGCAACGCAAACCGCTGCCGGGCGCCACCGGTGCGTTGGCTTCAGCCAAGCTGCTGGACGCGGTGTTTGGACAGGAAGCCCTGACGAACAAGCGCAACACCGACGCAGTTGAAGCGGGGCCGAACCAGCTGGTGGCGGCGCGTGTGGTGCAGCACACGCCATCGCGGGTGCAAACGCTGGCCGAAGTGGGCGACAAGGTGCGTGAACGCGTGCTTGCCTCGCAAGCACAAGCGCTGGCCCGCAAGGACGGCCAGGCCCGCTTGGCGGCGTTGCAGCAGCCCGGCGCAGCAGCCGAGAAGCTGCCCCAGTCGGCCATCGTTTCCCGCCCGCAGCCCCAGGGTGTGCCCAGGGAGGTGCTGGACGCTGCGTTGCGCGCCGACGCCACGAAACTGCCGCAGGTGGTGGGTGTCGATCTTCCTGACGGCGCGTTTGTGGTGCTGCGCGTGTCTGCCGTGTTGCCCCGCGAAGCCGTGCCCGGCGGCGATGCCACTTTGAACCAGCAATACACGCAGGCTTGGGCGGCTGCCGAAGCCGATGCCTATCTGCAGGCCCTGAAGCGCCGCTACAAGGTTGACATCAAGGCAGAAGCCGCCGACGCACTACCGGCGGCAACGCCGCCCAAGCGCTGAGATCAAAGCGCTGAGGTCAACAGGGCGCCACTGACCGAAGCGCTATACTCTCAAGCTCAGCGGTGGCTGTAGCTCAGTTGGTAGAGTCCAGGATTGTGATTCCTGTTGTCGTGGGTTCGAGCCCCATCAGCCACCCCAGGTAATACCGTGCTGCGCCCTTTCATCGGCCCCTCATCGCAAGGTGAGGGGCCGTTGTCATTGGGCTTCACGGGCTGGCCATCGTGCCCGGGCTGTGAACCGGACACCTCCAGTCGGCCTTTGCGCTGACAGAGCCGGGCGCGGGTTCCGGTGTGCGCGGCCTGCAGACGGTGATGCGGCGCAGTGGCGACGGGTAAGTGCACCCGCGCCAGCACCGCCGACTGGGGCTTCTGCCTGGCCCAGGATGCCTTGCTGCGGGCCCGGTTCGGGCACGCCGCCATGGCACTGGGGCGCGCCATCGGCGCGGTGGAAATCGCGGCCACCTACGCCACCGACCGGAACGTTTTTGGCAAAGGGCTGGGCGAACACCAGGGCGTGCAATGGATGCTGGCGGACATGGTGACCCAGATTGAGGCCTCGCGCGCGCTGCTGGCGTTGACGGCCGCGAAGTACGACCAGGGCGATGCCGACGTGGCCATCTTCGCGTCGATGGCCAAGATGCAAGCCACCGACCTGTGCATGAAAGTCGTCACCGACGCAAGCTGAACCAGATTGGCGAAGGTGCCAACGAAGTGCACAAGACCGTGATCGGCCGTGACCTGGTCCGCCGCGCCAGAAGCGCCGCGCGCTACCCTTGCCTGCGCCAGGGTTCGCTGGTCGACTACTGATTGGCACTGCAGAACACTTTCGCTTCGCGCAACACGGCCAACTCCGCGGCATCGATTCCGAACTCGGCATAAACCTCGGCGTTGTGCTCGCCCACCGACGGGCCGGTGCGTGGAATGGGGTTCTCGCGGCCCACGATGCGCGGCACGACGCAGGGTGCGGGCAGGCGCTTGCCGCGGTTGGCAATCTTCCACCACAGCGGAATGCCGTCCTTCACAGGTTGCAGGCCGCGCAACGCATCGCTGCCATCGGGCAGTTCGGGTTTCACAATATCTGCACCATGGTCGGCACACAAGGTTGCACCCATCGGCGCCGCCAGCACGGTGGCCATGTCCAGGATGCGAACCCCGCTGAGCAAGCCGGTTGAAGAAGCGTCTGCATGCACACCGGTCCCCTGCAGTGGCCTTGGCCATTGGTGGCCGCGGGCGGTATCGCCACCGGCGCCCAGGTTCTGGGCACCATTGCGATGGGCACCCAAGGCGCCTGGCTGGGCACCTTGTGGATGGCAGCGCATGGAACCATACGCCGCCTGCGTTGCTGCAGCGCCTGATTGCCAGCGGCAGCGAAGACACCGTCATCACCCGCGCCCACAGCGGCAAGCCTTGCCGCGTGGTGCGCAGCGACTGGATCGATGCCTGGGCCGAAGCCGGCGCGCCTGAACCTTTGGGCATGCCCTTGCAGCAGGCGTTGACGGGCGATGTCTTCGCGTCGATCCACGATCATGACAACCCCTGCCTCATCTACGAAGCCGCCGGCCAGAGTGTCTTCGCCATCGAGCGTGAAACGACCGTCGCTGAGCAGTTTGAACGGCTGGTGGGCGACATGAACCTGGCCTGGGCCCGCCTGCAGGACTTCGCACGCAGCAGCCCTCGCGATACGGCGGCGGCTTGACCGTTGCGCTGGGTGCGTTGCGGTTCAGCTGCATTCGCTTGGGGCGTTAGGTGCAAAGTCGTCAGCCTCGCCCGGGCCGCGCAAAGGCCATCACCCCGTCGGCCAGCTTGCCGAAACGCAGCATCAGCAGGTCCAGCACATAGTTCTGGTAAAGCTTCCAGGGTTTGCGGTCGCCCTGCTTTGGCAACAGGGCCGCGGCGCGCTGCACGTAGCCCGAGGTGAAGTCGAGGAAAGGCTCGGGCTTCACACCTTCGCCCAGCATTGGGGTGAAGACGGTCTGGCCGGTGCGGTGCAGGTGGTTCAGCAGGCGGCAGAAGTAGCCGGCAGTCAGGTCGGCCTTCAGGGTCCAGCTGGCGTTGGTGTAGCCGAAGGTGTTGGCCAGGTTGGGCAGGCCGCTGAACATCATGCCCTTGTAGACCAGCAGCCCGGCCGGGTCCACTGGCACGCCACCCAGGGTGATCTTCGTGTCGCCCAGCACGTTCAGCTGCAGGCCGGTGGCGGTGACGACGATGTCGGCAGGCACTTCCTGCCCCGACTGCAGGCGAATGCCCTGCTCGGTGAAGGTTTCGATCTGGTCGGTGACCACCTGGGCGCGGCCCTCGCGCAGCGCGGTGAACAGGTCACCGTCGGGCACCAGGCACACGCGCTGGTCCCACGGGTTGTAGCGCGGCTGGAAGTGCTTCTCGACGTCAAACCCTGGCCCCAGCGCCTGCTGCACCAGGCCCATCAGCCGGGCCTTGACCTGCACCGGGTACTTGCGTGCCAGGCGGTACAGGAACAGGCCCATCAGCACGTTCTTGGCGCGCACCAGGCGGTAGGCCAGGCCGGCGGGCAGCCATCGCTTCAGCCATTCGGCCATGGCGTCCACCGCCGGCCGCGCCACCACATAGCTGGGTGAGCGCTGCAGCATCGTCACTTGCGCGGCCGTCTTCGCCAGCTCGGGCACCAGGGTGACGGCGGTGGCTCCGCTGCCGATCACCACCACCCGCTGGCCTGCAGCGTCCAGGTCCGCGGGCCAGAACTGGGGGTGCACCACGCGGCCGGCAAAGCGCTGCTCGCCCGGGAAGGGCGGCCGGTGGCCCAGGTCGTAGCGGTAGTAGCCGCTGCAGAACAGCAAGAAGCGTGGGCGCATCGTCAGCGGTTCGCCCTGCGCCCCGCGCGCCACGGTGGCCAGCCAGCGGCCGCTGTCGG
>JAYSXE010000162.1:0-7578 GCA_043717565.1 Burkholderiales bacterium
ACCGCTGGCCAGCGGACAGAAACGCAGCCTGCGGCTCAGCTGAGCTGCAGGTTGCCCTTGCGGATGACGCCCGCCCACTTGTCAATTTCCAGCGGCACCCGCGCCTGCGCCTGCTCAGCGGTGCCGCCGGTGATGGCAATGCCCAGGCCCAGCAGCTTGTCGGCCACGTCGGGCAGTTTCAGCATGGCGTTGGTCTCGCGGTTCAGCAGCGCCACCACGTCGGCAGGTGTGCGCGCTGGTGCAAACAGCGTGTAGTTGGTGGCCGACTCATAACCGGCCAGCCCAGCCTCGGCCATGGTGGGCACATCAGGCAGCGTGGCTGAACGGCTGCGGCTGGCCACGGCCAGTGCGCGCGTCTTGCCACTGCGGATGTGCGGCAGGTGCGCCGGCAGGCTGTCGATGGCCAGCGGAACGCGGCCGGCCAGCAGGTCGGGCAGCAGCTGCGCCGTGCCCTTGTAGGGCACGTGCACCAGGTCCACACCGGCCATCTGCTTGAACATCTCGGCGTTCAGGTGCTGCAGGCCGCCGACGCCGGAAGACGCATAACTCAGCTCGCCGGGCTTTGACTTGGCCAGCGCCACCAGTTCGCGCAGGTTGCGGGCGGGCACTTCGGCGTTCACCACCAGCACCACGGTGCCGTTGGCCATGTCGCAGATGGGCAGCAGGTCGCGCGCCAGGTCGAACGGCAGGCTCTTGTGCACGTGCGGCGCGATGGCGTAGTCGACGATGCTGCCCAGCATCAACGTGTAGCCGTCGGGCGCGCTGCGCGCCAG
The DNA here is from genome assembly GCA_043717565.1 of Burkholderiales bacterium. Taxonomy (GTDB): domain Bacteria; phylum Pseudomonadota; class Gammaproteobacteria; order Burkholderiales; family Burkholderiaceae_C; genus Rubrivivax. The sequence continues at coordinate 774 of JAYSXE010000162.1, forward strand.
CGCGGTGGCGCCCAGCGTGGCGCCGGCTCCGGGCTTGTTGTCCACGTTGACCTGCTGGCCCAGCCGCGCGGCCAGTTTTTCGGCCAGCATGCGGGCCACGGTGTCCACGCCACCACCCGCCGGGTAGGGCGCGATCAGCGTGATGGGCCGGGCCGGCCAGGCCTGGGCCCACACGTGGGCGGGCAGCGTGGCGGCGGCGGCTGCGCCGGCCAGTTGGGTCAGCCACAGTCGTCTTTTGGCTTGGAACATGGGTCTCTTTCGGTGGGGGTTGCGGCCGCGGGAGGCGGTGCAGTATCCCGTCAGACGACCGGCAGTCCGATCGGGTGCAACCCGCGAAGGCCTACAGACCCGCGTCGTTGTGCAGCGTCAGCGGCGGCACGTCGCCGGCGGGCACGAAGCCAAACACGCGGCCCAGGAAGGCCAGTTCCAGCTGCATCGCGCGCACCAGGTTTTCGGCTTTGCGAAAGCCATGCCCTTCGCCTTCGAATTCCACATAGGCCACGGGGCAGCCGGCGGCGCGCGCCGCTTCCACGATGGCGCGGCTTTGCTGCGGTGGCACGGCCTTGTCGTCGCTGCCCTGCAGCGTCAGCAGCGCGCCATGGCAGTGGTCCATGTGCAGCACCGGGCTGCGCTGCTGGTAGATGGCGCGGCCTTCGGGCAGCGGTGCCACCAAACTGTCGAGGTAGCGTGATTCGAACTTGTGCGTGTCGGTGGCCAGCGCTTCCAGGTCGGCGACACCGAAGTAGTTGATGCCGGCAGCAAAGCGCCTGGTGAAGGCCAGCCCGCACAGCACGCTGAAGCCGCCTGCGCTGCCGCCGCGAATGGCCACGCGCTGGCCGTCCACCCAGCCGCGCGCCACCAGCGCGTCCACTGCGGCAACGGCGTCTTGCAGGTCCACCACGCCCCACTGGCCGCGCAGGCGGTCGCGGTAGGCGCGGCCGTAGCCGCTGGAGCCACCGTAGTTCACGTCCACCACAGCAAAACCACGGCTGGTCCAGAACTGCACGCCGGGCTTGAACACCGGCGTGCTGTGTGACGTGGGGCCGCCGTGCAGCATCACCACCAGCGGTGGCGCTTCGCCCGGTGGCACGCAGAAGCCGGGCAGGTGCGGCGGGTAGAACCAGGCGTGGGCCTGGCGGGCCTGGCCTTCAGGGCCGGGCTGGGTGGCAAAGCTGATGGCCTGGGCTTGGGACACGGCCTCGGGCGGCATCGGGGCCATACCGGCGCGGCGCAGCGTCTGGTGCTGGCCGGTGGCCAGATCGATGCTGATCAGCGCCGGCAGGTCGTCAGTGGCCACCGCCACCGCCAGGGCTTGCCCGGGCTGGCCCACAGCCAGCGAGCCGAAGGCTGCAAAGGGCAGCGCCAGCGGCGTGGTGCGCAGCGTGTGCAAGTCCAGCAGCAGCAGTTCGTCCACCGTACCGCGGCCCCGCCGCAGCAGGGCGCGGCCGCCGTCCGGCAGCACATAGCTGGTCTGGCCCAGTTGCCACAGTGGCGCGCCCACTTCGGCGTCGTCAAAGGTGGTCAGCGGCTGTGCGGCGTCGGCACCGGGCTGGCAGCGCACCAGGTTCCACCAGCCGCTGCGGTCTGACAGGAAGTACAGGCTGCCGTCGCTGCCCCACTGCGGTTCCATCACCGCTTCGCCGCCTGCACCGCCGGCCACCGTGCGCCACTGGGGCGGATGACCGGTGGAGATGTCGGCCACCAGCAGCCGCGTCTGGTCCCAGGGCATGTGCGGGTGGTCCCACGCCACCAGGGCCAGGTGGCGGCCGTCGGAACTGAGCCGGGGCCAGGCCACGAAGTCGCTGCCGCTGAACAGCACCTGCCCTTCGTCGCTGGCGGCCCGGCTGTCCAACAGCACGACGTTGTTCACGGCCTCGCCGCTGCCGCGGTGGTCTTCGCGCACCGCCACCAGGGTGTGGCCGTCGGGTGCGGCGCAGAAGTCGGCGTAGCGGCAGCCGGCCGGCGTCAGCACGTGCGTGCTGCCGTCGGGCTGCAGCACGCGCAGGCGCTGGTCGTTGAACTGGGCAAACAGCAGCGAGTTCCCCACTGCAACCCAGGGCAGGCCGCCGTATTCGTGCACGCGGCTGCGCACGTTGGCCTGCGCGCCAACCACGTCACGCACCACGCCGTCGGTGCCCAAGGCCACCAGCACGTTACGGCCCCCTTCAGCGGGCCGGCCTTCCACCCAATGTGGCAGGCCGCGTGCCAGCGCCGCGCTGGACATCCCGGCGGCCACCGCCGCTGTGCGTTCGGGGCTCAGGGGCGAAGGCCAGGTGCCGCAGCGGGCGGGTGTTGGTGTTGTCATGTCGGGCGGGCTGATGCGGGTCTGCTTTGAAGGGCCCGACGACGGGCGGTGGCTCAGCCGTCCAGCCCGGCCATGCGGTGGTGCGCCCCATGCTGGGGCTTCAGCCACTGCGGCGCCAGCGAGCCCACCACCATGCCCACCACGGCGGCAATCAAGCCCGCCAGCTGGCCCGGGAACTGTTCACCCAGTGTGCTGACCTGCGGCATGTGCAGCACCCACACGCCAATGCCGGCGGCGATGGAGACCACGGCGCCCTGCGTGGTGGCGCGCTTCCAGTACAGGCCAAAAACCAGCGGCACAAAAGCGCCCACCAGCGTGACCTGGTACGCCGACGACACCAGTTCGTAGATGGGCGTGCCCTTCATCGCAATGGCATAGGCCAGCACCACCGCCGCGAAGACGACGATGCTCCAGCGCATGGCCAGCAGCTGCTGCTTGTCGGTCATGCGCGGGTGCAGGTTCTTCAGGATGTTTTCCACGAAGCTGGTGGAAGGCGCCAGCAGCGTGGCCGAAGACGTGCTCTTGATGGCCGACAGCAGCGCGCCGAAGAACAGGATCTGCATCAGCAGCGGCATCTTGGTCAGCACGAAGGTGGGCAGCAGGCGCTGGTAGTCGTCCTTGGCGATGTCCAGGGCCTGCTGGCCCATCACCACCACGGCGCTGGCCACGATGAACATGGGCACGAAGGCAAACAGGATGTAGCTGACACCGCCAATGATGGCGCCGTTGCGCGCCGTCTTGGCGTCTTTGGCCGACATCACGCGCTGGTACACGTCCTGCTGCGGAATGGAGCCCAGCATCATGGTGATGGCCGCGCCAATGAAAAAGGCGACGTCCTTGAACGACGGTTCGGGCAGGAACTTGAAGAGGTCCTTGGACTGCGCCATGGCCATCACCTTGTCGCTGCCGCCGGCCAGGTCGGCCGCAAACACGGCGATCACCGACAGGCCCACCACCAGCACGATCATCTGGATGAAGTCGGTCCAGGCCACGGCCAGAAAGCCGCCCACCACCACGTAGATCAGCACCGCCAGCAGGCCCACGACCATGCCGGTGGTTTCGCTCATGGCGCCATTGGTCAGCACCGAGAAAACCAGCCCCAGTGCCGTGATCTGCGCCGCCACCCACCCCAGGTAGCTGAGGATGATGGCGCCCGAGCAGAACACCTCCACGCCCTTGCCATAGCGTTCACGGTAGTAGTCGCCAATGGTCAGCAGGTTGTGCTTGTACAGCTTCATGGCGAAGAACAAGCCCACCAGCACCAGGCAGGTGCCGGCACCGAAGGGGTCTTCCACGACAGCGCCCAGGCCGCCCTGCAGGAACTTGGCTGGAATGCCCATCACCGTTTCGGCACCGAACCAGGTGGCGAAGGTGGTGGTGATGACCATGATCAGCGGCAGGCTGCGCCCGGCGATGGCGAAGTCGGTGGTGTTCTTGATGCGCCGGCCCGCCCACACGCCAATGGCCAGGGTACCCAGCAGGTAGAGCACGACAAAAATGAGAAGGGTGGTGTTCATGCGCAGATCGGGTGCGGTGTTGCTGAAAGTGCGTTGCCGAAGCAGTGCGGGTGGGGGGTGCCGGCCCTTGCAGCCCGCCAGAAAAAGGCCTGCGCGCAAGGTGCTGCCCGCGCCCCTGGGGCGCGGGTAGGCGCCTATTTTCTACATGGCCGGCCGCCGCCGCGCCAAAGACGGGGGTTTAGGGGATCGGCAGGGGCGCCGGGCCTATTCCACCTTGGCGCCCGACGCCACGACCACCTTCTCCCACTTGGCCGTTTCAGCGGCGATCACGCGGGCGAAATCGTCGGGCGTGCCGGCGATGGGTTTGCCGCCCAGTTCGGCCAGGCGTTCGCGCATCTTCGGGTCGGCCAGCGCACGGTTCACCTCGGCGTTGATGCGCTCGATGGCCGCGCGCGGCGAACCCTTGGGCATGCCCACGCCAAACCAGGCCGTGGCTTCATAGCCGGTCACCGTTTCGCCCACCGTGGGCACGCCCGGCAGGCTGGGTTCGCGGGCCTCGGACGTGACGGCCAGCGCGCGCAGCCGGCCCGACTTGATGTGGCCTGCCGACGACGGCAGGTTGTCGAACATCACCTGCACCTGGCCGCCGATGAGGTCGATCAAAGCCGGGCCGGCGCCTTTGTACGGCACGTGCACCATGTCGCAGCCGGTCATGCTCTTGAACAGTTCACCCGACAGGTGCACCGAAGTGCCACTGCCCGAACTGGCCATGTTCACCTTGCCCGGGTTGGCCTTGCAGTAGGCGATGAACTCGGCCACCGTGCGGGCCGGAAAGCTGGCGGTGACCACCATCACGTTGGGCGTGCGCACCAGGCCGGCCACCGGCGCGATGTCGCGCATGAAGTTGTAGTTCAGGTCCTTGTACAACGTGGCGTTGATGCCGTTGGCCGGATTCACCAGCAGCATGGTGTAGCCGTCGGGCGGTGACTTCACCACGAACTCGGTGCCGATGTTGTTGCCCGCCCCGGCGCGGTTTTCCACCACCGCAGGCTGGCCCAGCTTTTCGGTGAGCCACTGTGCCACGATGCGCGCCAGCACGTCGGTGGTGCCGGCCGGCGGGTATGGCACCACCCACTTGATGGGGCGGTTGGGGTAGTCCTGCGCGGCCGCGGGGCCGACAAGGCCCGTCAACGCCAACCATGCACAGGCGATGCCTGTGGCCCACGAACGAATCTGCATGCCGGTCCCCTGGGGTTTGCTGCGCGATCGCAGCAATTTCATCTTACGGCCGGGCCGGCTGCGCGTCATGCACGGGTGAACCCGAGCCGGTTCGCCGGCCCGGGCTCTGGCGCTTGTCTACTTGCCTGCCAGCATCGCCTCCACCACCCCGGCGGCCTGCCGGGCACCGCGCTGCACGTGGTCGGCCAGCACCGGCAGCGTGGCTTTCAGTGCTTCGCGCGGCAGTTCCACCTGCAGCTTGTCGCGGCCTTCTTTCAGCGCCTTGGCCAGGCCGGGCGCGTCAGCGGGCAGCTTGTGCGCGGCCAGGTTCACCAGCGCGCCCAGCAAGGCGCGACGGATGTCTGCGGTGGGCAGCAGCGTGGGCTCGCGCTTGCCCGCGTCGCCGGCGTTGTCCTGTTGGGCCCAGGCTGGTTGCAGGGCAGCCATCAGGCTGGGCGGCGCGTCGGCGGCGGCCAGCAGGTCGTTCATCACTTCGGCCGCAGCGCCTGCGCCCCAATGGCGCGTCAGCGCGTCTTCGGCAATCTGGCCGATCTGCTGCAGCGGGTCCCAGGGGCAGGGGTGGGGCTGCGGCAGCGCCATTTCCATCATCTCCACGTCAAAGCGTGCCAGCAGCGCCAGCGTGAAGGGCCAGCAGTTGCGGCGGGCGCGCGGTGCCAGCCAGCGCACGGTGTTCAGGAAGTAGCGCTGGATCTTCTTGTATTCTGCGGTCGCAACACCGCCCACATACAGCCCGTCGAAGGGGTTGCCCAATGTGTCCACACCGGCGCCAGCACCGTTGAGGTTGATGTTGATGAAATGGTGCCAGGTCGAGTCGCAAACGATGCGGCCTACTTTTGCAGCGTCGCCGTCGTAGGCCGAGATGCCACCAAAACTGCGCGGCAGCACGGGCGGCTTGCCCGTGTCGGTGACGAAGCGGCCCGACGACATCGACACCGACACCACCAACGGGGCCACACGTGGCCCGCCCAGCGGCGGGGCAGGCCATTCTTCGACGCCGGCGAAGTTGCCGGCCACTGGCGCGGGTGCAAAACACTCGCTTTCGTGGGCGTGGTCGGGCATCACGTCCACCGCGCCAGAGGGGTGGCGCAGCACCGGGTGCACGGCCCAGGTGCCGATGGCGTTTACCGGCCCGCCGTTGGAAAAGAAAACCGGAAAGGTGCGCTGCGCCACGGCGTTGGCCTGGTCGTTGAACTGCTTGATGTTGTCCAGCCCCGGGTCGAGCACGGTGTCGATGCGGGTCGTGGACGACATGGGCACCGTGGCCCAGTTGCGCATGCTGCGCACACGCGGCAGGTTGGCACCCATGCCCTGGCCCAGGTTTTCGTGGTCGCCGGTGGCAAACACGCCGCCGCCGCTTTTCATGAACTGCGCCAGCGTGTTTTGCTCAGCGGCCGTCAGCGCCTGTGCGTTCGTGCTGACGCCAAACAGCCAGACCTGGTCGTAGTTGGCGGTGGTGACGGCGGTGGCCGCAGCAGCGAAGTTGAAGGCGCCGGCAATGGTGACCGGCCCGATGCCGTTGCGGTGTGCCGTGCTGACGGTGTGGCCTGCAGCCTGCACGATGCCAACGAATTCCGACAAGCCAAACGCGGCCGCGCCGAAGTTCAGGCCACCGTCGGTGACCATCAGCACCCGTTGCGGGCAGGCGAAGGCGAGCACGATTTCCGCCAGTTGATTGCCGGCAAAGCGGCTGAGTTCGAGGTTCTGAAATTTGTCCAGGGTGGGCATGAAAGTCTCCAGGTTCAAAGGGACGACCCGTCGGCACCGCGACCTGCGCTGCCTGTAACGAACCGTGGCCGCGACTCTC
>JAYSXE010000163.1:0-7567 GCA_043717565.1 Burkholderiales bacterium
GGTGCTTGGTGGAGAACTCAGGCCGCCGGCGGGCCTCGGGCTTCGTAGGGCCGAACCTCGGCCCCAAGGGGAGCAGATGAGCCTGCGGCTTGCAGCAACTCGCGCCCCGTGGGCGCGACAGCGTCGGGCCACAGCGGTGCCGACGGGGCCTGCAGCAGCAGCAGGTGGTCGTGCAGCTGGCAGACGGCTGACCCGGCGTGGTGGCCGCTGGCGTCATCGTCGTAAGCATGCGCCGTGTGGCCGGTGTCTGCGGTGTGGAAGGTCTCGGGTGCCTTGTGCACCGCCCCTTCGCCTGACGACCCTGAGATCCGCGCGTGCAGTGCAGCCGTGGGGTTGTGCTGCAGTTCCGGCCCGTGTGCAACCGCGTGCCACAGCGCGCCCAGCTGCGCCAGCAGCAGTGCCAACAGCGCCACGCCTATGACGCGGCGGGTGTGGCGCAGGTTCTGGCGCGGACGCAGGGCCATGGGTCTGCGGGTTCAGGCCTGCAGGCGTTGCGCCGCGCTGTCAATGCTGCGCTTCAGGTCGGCATAACTGTGGTGCACCGCAAACTGCGGAAACTGCGCCACGATGCCGGCCGGCGGGTGAATGAAGAAGCCGGCGTCGGCAGCGCCCAGCATGCCGGTGTCGTTGTAGCTGTCGCCTGCGGCGATGACTTTGAAGTTGAGCGACTTCAATGCATTCACTGCATGAAACTTCTGATTGGGCTGGCGCAGGTGGTACGCGGCCACGAAACCTTCGGCGTCGGTTTGCAGGCGGTGGCACATCAGTGTCGGGCGGCCCAGTTGCTGCATCAGCGGGTCGGCAAATTCGTAGAAAGTGTCGGACAGGATGATGACCTGGTAGCGGCTGCGCAGGTCGTCCAGAAAGTCCTTGGCGCCTTCCATCGGGGCCATGCCGGCGATCACGGCCTGGATGTCGGCCAGCTTCAGGCCGTGCTGGCGCAGCAGCGCCAGGCGAAAGCGCATCAGCTTGTCGTAGTCGGGCTCATCACGCGTGGTGCGGCTGAAGTCGGCGATGCCGGTGCGCTGGGAAAAGGCGATCCAGATCTCGGGGATCAACACGCCTTCCAGGTCGAGGCAAACAATCTGCATGGGATCTCCAAAGAACCCGGAATGCTAATACGGCAGCCGCGCGACGCTGGTACTGCATGCGATGGCCGTGCAGCAAAAAGGGCGCCCGCAGGCGCCCTTGCATCGGTCTGGCTGCCGTGTTTCAGCGGCGGCGCCGCGCGGCCCAGACGGCACCGAATAACGCGGGCAACACCAGGGCCAAGGTCCCCGGCGCGGCCACGGTGGCAGCCACGCTGTATTCGACGATGTAGCCATTGACCTGCCCCGAATTTCCAGGGCCACCATGGTCGTTCCAGCCGCCGAAGCCACCGAAGTTGATTTGCAGGAAGTCCTCACCCGAGCAGCAGTCGTTGGGTTCGCCAGGGTTCCAGTTGGTATAGGTCACGCTCTGGCCGGCCTCAGGGCCGTCAGCCCACATGAAATTGCCTTCCACGCCGTTGTCAGAGGCGCCAGCCCAGGCCAGGATGCCATTGGCAACGCCGGCGGCGAAGGTGTTTTCATCATTGGAGGTGATGGTGACCAGGTGGCCCTGCATGCCGTTGAAGGTGGAAGCCAAGGCAGCGGCGCGGGCGTCGTTCCAGTCCGCGTTGCGGTCGATGAATTCGTACCAGTGCCCATTGCCCCCCGAAGCCACTGTCCACTCGGTGGGCACCGCCCACGCTGCGTGCGCCACAGCCATGCTGCTCAACGCGCTCGCTACCAGGTGTGTCAGTTTCATGTGTCGCTCCCGATGGATGTTGTGTGGTGTGCTGGCCCCGGCAGGTATCGGCGGTTTTAACCAATACCCGAACCGAAGTTCAGGCTACTCCCGCGGTGAGTGTGCGGCCCTCCCTCATTCAAGGGGGATCAAGAATGAGTACGGGGTGCGCCGTTCCGTTGTTCGGGCGCAGGGGGCCCGAGGCTGCCCCCGCACACGCGGCACCTACGGGGCGCCGCCCGTCAGTCGCCAGCCGTCAGCGGCACGGCCAGTTTGCGCACCTGCCCGCCGCGCCACACCGTGAGTGTGACGGTGTCGCCCACGGCGCGGCGTTCCAACTGCGACAGCAAATCGTCCATGTCGGACACCGCGTCGTCGTTGATGGCCGTGATGACGTCGCCGCCGATCACTTCGCCGCGCTGGCCGCGCCTGAAGGGCTGCAAGCCAGCTTTCCCGGCCGGGCCGTTGGGGTTGACCTGCACGACCACCACGCCCTTGGGCAGGTTCAGCGCGCGCTGCAAGTTGGCCGCACCGGCACTGACGCCCAGGGCCGGGCGGGTGAAGCGGCCGTCGCGGATCAGCCGCGGCACGATGCGGTTCACTTCGTCCACCGGGATGGCAAAGCCGATGCCGGCGCTGGCGCCGCTGGGGCGGGCGATCTGCGTGTTCACGCCAATCAGCCGGCCGGCAGAGTCCAGCAGCGGGCCGCCGGAGTTGCCCGGGTTGATGGCAGCGTCGGTTTGGATGACGCCGCGGATGGTGCGGCTGTTGAACGATTCGATCTCGCGGTTCAACGCGCTGATGATGCCGGTGGTGAGCGTCTGGTCCAGCCCGAAAGGGTTGCCGATGGCGTAGACACGCTGGCCCACCAGCAGGTCGCGGCTGCTGCCCACGCTGATGGGGGGCAGCTTCTCCTTGGGCGCTTGGATCTGCAGCACGGCCAAGTCGCGGTCGGGGAAGGCGCCCACCAGCTTGGCGTCGAAAGTGGTCTGGTCGGCCATCGTGACGCGCGCGCCGTTGGCGCCCTGGATGACGTGGAAGTTGGTCACCACGTGGCCGGCGTTGTCCCATACGAAGCCGGTTCCGGTTCCGCGCGGCACCTGCTGCACGTTCATCGAAAACAGGTCGCGCTGCACGCCCAGGCTGGTGATGTGCACCACAGAAGGTGATGCGCGCTTGAACAGGTCGATGTGGGCCTGTTCGTCAGCGGCCAGCGGCCCGCGCGGTGTGACGGCCCGTGGCGCGGCTTCGGTGCGGCTTTGCGCCAAGTGCGGCAACACGGCAGCAGCGGCCAGAGCGGCGGCCACCAGGGCCAGGGGAGCGGTGGTTTTGGGCATGGGTTGCGGGCCGGAGCAGGCGGTTTTTCGGGCGAACGGGTGGCATGTGGGCGCGAAGGGCGCCAAGTCAAGGCCCGTCAGGCCACCAGCATAGGGGGTGTTGCGGGACCGGCGCCCCGCGCGGGTGTCGCCTCGCTCGGCGGCGCGGTCAGGCCACCGTGTAGGCGGCAGCGCCAGTGGCGATCAAGGTGCCGTCTTCGTTGACCAGCCGCATCTGCGTGTTCGCGATGCGCCCGCCCAGCCGCAGCACCTCGGCGCTGACCGTGAATTCGCGGCCCAGGCCCTGGCGCAGGTAGTCCACGCGCAGGTCGATGGTGCCCAGTCGCGAAAAGCGGTGCACGACCTGCTGCGCGCTGTCGTGCGCATGGCGCGCCGCGATGGCCACCACCACGGCCAGCCCGCCCAGGTGGTCCAGCGTGGCCGAGATCACGCCGCCGTGCAGCCGGCCATGGGCGTAGTGGCCAACCAGTTCGGGCCGCATCGGGAACGTGGCGCGCACGTCGTTGGGTTGCACGGAAACGATCTTCAGGCCCAGAGTCTGGTTGAAGGTGATGCGGCGTTCGAACAGGTCCACCAGCGTGGCGTCAACCAGCGCCTGTTCTTGCGCCGAGCGGGGTGCCTGCGCTGCGGGCGCGGTCATGCGCCGGCAGCGGCACGCAGGCCCAGGCGCTGGCGCGCTTCGGCGGGCGAGGCGATGTCGCGGCCAGCGCGGCGCGCGCACTGCGCCAGCGCCTGCACCAGCACGCCGTTGCCACCAGCGCGTTCGCCACCCGGCAGGTAGAAGGTGTCTTCCAGCCCGGTGCGCAGGTTGCCGCCGAGGTCGGCCGTTTTCTGGTGCACGGGCCAGATCTCAGCACGGCCGATCAAGGTGGTTTGCCACACCGCACCCGGCGGGGCGTAGCGCGGCAGCAGCGCCAGCAGTTCGGCGTCGCAGGGCATGCCGCTGGCCACGCCCATCACGAAGTTGACCTCGGGCACGCCACTGAACATGCCGGCCTTCAGGTACATGGACACGCTGCGCAGGATGCCGACATCGAAACACTCGAATTCAGGGTGCGTGCCAGTGGATGCCATCACGTCCAGAAACTGCTTCACCTTGGCCACGGGGTTGTCGAACACCATCGGCGGCCAGGCCCATTCGCCGTTGTCCTTGATCTTCAGGTAGTTCAGCGTGCCGGCGTTGCAGGCAGCTATTTCCGGCTTCACGCGTTCCAGGCAGGCCTGCGGGCCGCTGATGTCCTTCCCCACCACGCCGGTGGTCAGGTTGATGATGACGCCGGGGCAGGCAGCGCGGATGGCGTTGCAGATGACTTCAGCCACGTCGGGGTCCCAGCTGGGCATGTGGCCGAAGCCTGCTTCTTGCGCGCGCAGATGCACGTGCATGATGCTGGCGCCGGCGTTGAAGGCGTCACGCGCCTCGGCGGCCATCTGTTCGGGTGTGACCGGCACCGGGTGTTGCTGTGGATTGGTCAGCACGCCGGTGAGGGCGCAGGTGATGATGGCTTTGTCGGCGTTCATGCGGTGGGCCTTTGCGGCGGTGTGGGGTTCAGGCTGCCGGGGCGGAGCCGGTGGGGCTTGCCGCGGTGCCGGCGGATTCGATGTCCAGATCAACCAGCACGGCACCAGCGGCCACCGTGTCCCTGGCCTTGACGTGCACTGCCTTCACGGTGCCGGCTGCACCAGCGTGCAGCCACATTTCCATCTTCATGGCTTCAACGCACACCAGGGGCTGGCCGCTGGCAACGCTGCTGCCCACCTGCACGGCCACCTGGGCCACCACGCCGGCCACCGGGCTGCGGGCACGGCGGGGGTCGGCGGTGTTGCCAGTCTGCGGGTAGGGCGAGGGTTCTTCGAAAACAAAGACGGCGCCGTCCAGCGCCAGGTGCACGGTGCTGCCTTGGGCCACGGCGGTGACACGCTTCTGCACACCGTCCACTTGCAGCAGGGCGTATGGGTGTTTCCACGCCAGCACCTGCACGCCGGCAAGCGGTGCGCGCAAGGTGCGCTGGGTGCCATGGCATCGCAGGGTTAGGTCGAAGCCGCTGACGCTGGCTGCGCGCAGGCTGGGGTTGGCAGGGCCCGCGCTGCGGCCCTGCGTGTTTGGGCCTTCGTCAGCAGCTGAGCCGTCGCCCGCCAGGCAGCTGGCGCGCAGCGCGGCGGCCATGCGCCAGGCGGCTTCAGGGGGCAGCGGTCGTTGCAGCAGGGCTTCGCGTTCGGCTTCGGGCTGCGCGGCCCATTCGTCCAGCCGCGTGGTGGTCAACTGCGCGATCGTGAACTGCGGGTGGTTCAGCAGGTCGCACAGGAAACGCCCGTTGTTGCGCAGGCCCACCAGGGGCAGGTTCTCCAGCGCAAGTGTCAGGCGGCGCTGGGCGTCGGCACGGTCGCGGCCGTGGGCGATGAGCTTGGCCACCATGGCGTCGTAGTAGGGCGTGACTTCATCGCCTTCGTGGATGCCGTGGTCCACGCGCACGCCGCACGTGGCGCCGCCCGGGGTGGCCATGGCCTGCACCGCCTCAGGCCGCCAGGCCGCGATGCAGCCGGTCTGCGGTTTGAAGCCGTCGTACGGGTCTTCGGCGTACAGCCGCACTTCGATGGCGTGACCGTGGAACTGCACCTGGTCTTGTCTGAGTGGCAGCGCTTCGCCAGCAGCCACACGCAACTGCCACTCCACCAGGTCCAGCCCGGTGATGCATTCGGTGACCGGGTGTTCCACCTGCAGCCGCGTGTTCATCTCAAGAAAGTAGTGGTTCATCTGCGCGTCGACGATGAATTCCACCGTGCCGGCGCCCTGGTAGCCGACGGCCTGCGCGGCGGCCACGGCGTCGCGGCCCATGGCGGCGCGCAGCGCGGCGCTGACCACGGGCGACGGCGCTTCTTCGATGACCTTCTGCCGCCGCCGCTGCGCGGTGCAGTCGCGTTCACCCAGGTGGATGGTGTTGCCGTGGCTGTCGGCAAAGACCTGGATCTCGATGTGGCGGGCGTTTTCCACCAGCCGTTCCAGCATCAGCGTGCCTTCACCAAACGCGCTGGTTGCTTCGCGGCGGGCGCCGGCCAGGGCTTCAGGCAGATCGGCCATGGCGCGCACCAGCCGCATGCCGCGGCCGCCGCCGCCGGCCACCGCCTTCACCAGCAGCGGCAGGCCCAGGGCTGCGGCCTGCACTTGCAGTGCGTCGTCGGTTTGCAATTCACCCAGGTAACCGGGCACGCAGGGCACGCCCGCCTGCAGCATGCGCTGCTTGGCCAGCGCCTTGCTTCCCATGGCGCGTATGGCGGCAGGCGGCGGGCCGATGAAGACCAGGCCCGCGTCGGCACAGGCCTGCGCGAAGTCAGCGCGTTCCGACAGGAACCCGTAACCGGGGTGCACGGCATCGGCGCCGGTCATTTCGGCCGCCTGCAACAAGGCGTTGATGTTCAGGTAGGAATCAGCCGCGGGTGGCGGGCCGATGCGCACCGCTTCGCCGGCCTGCTCCACATGGGGCGCCGCAGCGTCGGCGTCGCTGTACACCGCAACCGTGCGGTAGCCCAGGCGGTGCGCCGTGCGCATCACGCGGCACGCGATCTCACCCCGGTTGGCGACCAGAATCTTGCGAAACGTCATGCCGGCGCCCAACGCGGTTTGCGCTTTTGCAGGAAGGCGGTGGTGCCCTCGATGCCCTCAGCACCCAGCGCGGCCGCTGAAAACACCTGCGCCGCTTCCTGCACCAGGTCGGCCGGCGTTCTGAAGCGGGCCTTCGCGATCAAGGCCTTGGTGGCGGCCACGGCGCCGGGGGCGCACTGCAGGATGTCGGCCAGCACGCGCGCCACCGCAGCATCCAGTTCAGACGCCGGGCTGACACCATGCACCAGTCGCAGCTGCAGTGCTTCCTGCGCGCCCAGCCGGCCACCTGTCACTGCCAGCCGCTTGGCCTCGGCGAAGCCCAGGCGTTCTACCAGGAAGGGGCCGATTTGTGCCGGCACCACGCCCAGGCTGGTTTCGGGCAGACGGAATGCAGCGCTGTCTGACGCCAGCGTCACGTCGGCCACGCAGGCCAGGCCAAAGCCGCCGCCCATGCAGCTGCCTTCCACCACCGCCACCACCGCCAGCCCGGTTTGGGCAAATGCCACGCACAGGTCGCCGAACGCCGCGTTGGTCTGCGCCAGGGCCTGCGGGTTGTCTTGCAGTTGCGCGCGTGCGCCGGCCATGTCGGACAGGTCGGCGCCGGCACAGAAGTGCCCGCCCGCGCCGCGCAGCACCAGCACGCGGGTGTTGGCGCTCATCTCCGACTGCGCCAGCACCGCGCGCAGTTCGCGCACCATGGCCAGCGACATGGCGTTGCGCACCTCGGGCCGGTTCAGCGTTACATGCAGCACGGGGCCCTGGCGCTGCAGGGCCAGGGTCTGGAAGGCAGCGAGTTCCACGCTCATGCTGGCAACTTCGAAGGCAGCGTGCCTTCGAGCTTGCAGATGATGCCCAGCATGATCTC
>JAYSXE010000164.1:0-3316 GCA_043717565.1 Burkholderiales bacterium
CGCCCACACAAACGCTCAAATGGCCCTGCGACGGTGTAGAAACCTGTTTTCACGGGCATCCCTTGGTTGGCACGTCAGCTTCGGCTGAAACTGTGACGTGTGACGCCAATGTAGCAGCCGTAAACGTGCATACCAAGCACTAAATGCAACCTTCAAGAAAATAAACATCCTATGAAGACACTACATTGCGTGATAAGCAATGAATCAGCCGAGGGCGTGCTTTGAAAGGCAAACAGCCAGCCGGCGCTGCCGCGACGCCGCCGGCAGCCGAGCCGCGGACCGAGTCGCGTTCAGAAACCCGCGCTGAAACCCTGTCGCTGGCTGCGCAGTGCATCCGGGCGCTGCTGGACCGTGCAGCGATACCCCGGCACCGCCACGCGGGACATATCGCGTCACTGCTGCAGCTGTCGTATCACCAGGCGCACCGCCGCGCGAGCGGGACGGCCCCGTGGTCGGTCGAGGAACTGCAGGCGGTGGCCGCCCACCACGGCGAGACGCTGGTGGACCTGTTTGGCCAGCAGCCTTCGGCCGACTATGAAAACGGCGTGCTGATCGCCGGGCCCCTGCGGGTGAACTGCCGCGTGTGGCCGGGCCAGTTGCTGGCGCAGCACCGGCCCGGAGACCTGATTGCCATCAAGGGCGGCACCGAGTGGGTGGTGATGGTGGCCAGCGACACTCCCACGCCACAGGCCTGCTCCGTGAAGCGGCTGATCGTGGAGCCGGCCCCCGACCGGCCGCGGCGGTTTGCGGTCCTGGACGATGACGCGGGTGTTGCCCAGGGTTTGGCCAGCGGGCTGATGGACCAGGGCTACGAAGCCGTGGCTTTCACCGCGGCGGCGCAGCTGGAAACCGCGCTGCAGACCGATTCATTCGACGGGTTTGTGGTGGACTGGGTGCTTGGTGGAAGTGTGGGCGCGGGCGCGGGGGCAGGGAGCGGCAAGGCCACCAGCAAAACCAGGGCTCCTGCTACCGGCACCAGCACCGCAATGGCGCTGCTGAACAAGCTGCGCAGCGTGAGCCCCAGCAGCCCGATAGCATTGCTGACGGGCAAGGTGGGCACGCCCGATGTCGACGAGCGTGAGATGGCCGACGCCATCCAGCGCCTTAATCTGCTGTTCATGCAAAAGCCCGTGACGGCTGCGCTGGCCGCCAGCCAGTTCAATGCCTGGTTCGCGAGCCGATGAGTTTTTTGAGGTCTTCTGCGCTGATGGGCTTTTGAAGGAAACCGTCGAAGGGTGGGTGCAGCCCGACATCGCGGTTGTCTGGGGCACTGATCAGGATCAACATGGACTGAGCGTTGCGCGTGGACGCTTTTGCGCTGTCCAGCGCACGACCCCTGATGTCCTGGGCCAGGGCGAGCCCGTTCATGCCGGGCATCTCCAGATCGAGGAGGATCACGTCGTAGGCCTGCCTGGCCAGGAGGGTCTGGGCGGCTTTGGCTGAAGCGGCCACCTCGCCGTGGTGGCCCAGGTGCTGGACGGCTTCCTGCAGCGCGCGCAGCACCTCGGGGCTGTCGTCGACGATCAGGACGTGAAGAGGATCGGGTTCACCGGTGTCACCAGCCGGACCGGAAGGTTTGGGTTCCTGCACAGCGGCTGTCAAGTCTTCGGCGGCGGCCACCGGTATCTCTACGCGGGCCACCGTGCCCTGGCCGGATTGGCTTTGCACCTGGATGCGGCCACCAAGCTGGCGCAGCACGTCGCGGATGACGAACAGGCCGATGCGCATGCTCTCGTCAGGTGTCTCGGAACCAAGCTCGAAGGCGGCCTGGTCGGACTGCAGCCGGCTTGCATCTTCTGACGACAAACCCGGGCCGGTGTCGGAGACAGTAAACCGCATGCAGCGCGAGCCACCAGGGGCGCCCATGGGAATCGCATCCGCTTCCAGCAGGCGCACTTCCACAGTTCCGGCGCTGGTGTACCGAACCGCGTTTTGCAGAAGGTTGCGCAGCACCTGCGCGATGCGGATGGGGTCGGCGTGTGCCGTCTGGTGGGTGGCGGGCAGCACGACCTGGAAGGCCAGGCCCTTCGCGGCGGCGGCGACTTCAAAGTCGGCACAGACATCGCGCACCAGTTCAGAGCAATCGAAGGGCTCGCGCTGCAGGCCGATTTGACCGGTGTCGCTGCGGGCGATGGTGAGCAGGTCGCGCATCTGCGCCTGGATGCCCGAGACGGCCACCTCGATGCGCCGGATGGCTGATGCGCTTTGCGGGCGGCTCTGGCCGAGCGCTGTGTCGCGTGAGAGAGACTCGGCTGCGGTCACGATGCTTTGCAGCGGCGAGCGCAGTTCGTGGCTGACCATGCCCAGAAACCGGCGTTTGGTGCTGATGGCCTGCTCCATCGCCAGCACGGCCTGCTGGCGCTCCGCGGCCGCCCGGGCGTAGCGCCGTGCGGCATGCGTCGCGTACAGCAGCCACAGGGCGAGCAGGCCCCAGCACAAACCAAAACCGGCCCAGGCCCAGCTCAGGCGCCGGTGCAGGCTGTGCAGCAGCTCTTCCTTGGCAACCAGCTCGGCCTGGCGCACGTCGTTGCCGAGCTGGCTCAGAAGCGCCTCGTCGCCCGCGTCCTTCATCGAGCTGAGCACCTGCGCGGCCGAGGCCTGCGAGAACGACGCCTGCTCCAGCAGCGGCGCCAAGCGCTGGTGCAGCTCGGCCACGCGCTGCGTAGTTTCCTCAAAACCCGTGACGCCCTTGAGCATGGTTCTGACTTCTGAGGGTTCGGTCAGGATGCTGGCTCGGGACGCCAGTACGGCCCAGCGTTGGCTCAGCGTTTCGGGTTGGACGGGTTCACCCGCGGCGATGGCGCGCAGTTCCTGCTTGAGGCGCTGATGGGCGATCTGGTACTGGCTTACCGACCAGTAAAAGCCCTCGCCCGAAGCCTTCAGCTCGGCCTGGGCGAGTGCCCAATGCTGACTGAACAGCGCCGCGCCCGCCAACACCATGGACGCCAGCAAGATGACGAGCACCGGCACCAGGGCGATGCCTCTTCGTTGCTCGGGCGCGCCGCCGGACCCCGCGTTGCCGGCCCGCAGCGGTCCGTTCGGGCTCAAGCCTTGACCTCGATCCTGTTGACTTGCCAGATGAACCTCGATTCTGCGATCGGCCCTGAAAGCGCTCTGGGGTAGCGGTCCCGTGGATACATTGTCCACAGCGGACCCCAGCGCTTGTTGTTCAGGCGCTGGCCGTCCTGGCTGTGCGCCAGGATCACGCCGTAGCGTACAAGGTCGCTCCACGGAATCGGGGCCGAATAGTCGTCCAGCGTCCGAAAGATCAGCGTGCCGCCCGTGACCCCTGCCGCGCGCATCACGGTCAGCAGGG
>JAYSXE010000165.1:0-3311 GCA_043717565.1 Burkholderiales bacterium
ATTCGCCACACCGGCGACTGTCGTGGAGTGGCATATTCGTGCCTGGTGATCGCAGTTGTTACTGCCCCAGAGGGACATCCACTTTCTGAGCAGGTACCCTTGCTCGTTGTTGCTCTTGCAAGAGCCGACGATGAAGATGCTGTCGGGGCCGCTTTCCTTGCGCAGCTCCATCAACTTGGCGCTGATCTCGGTCAGCGCCACGTCCCAGCTGATGCGCTCATACTTGCCATTCACGAGCTTCATCGGGTACTTCAGGCGGAACTCGCCGTGCGCGTTGTCGCGCACTGCAGCACCCTTGGCACAGTGGGCGCCCATGTTGATGGGCGAGTCGAACACCGGTTCCTGGCGCACCCAGACGCCGTTTTCGACCACGGCATCGATGGCACAGCCGACCGAACAGTGGGTGCAGACGGTGCGCTTGACCTCAACCTTCGCGCCACCCGCGGCAGTGGGCGCTGCGGGGTTGGCCGCATTGGCCTTCCGGACCAGCGTGAGTTGCG
The DNA here is from genome assembly GCA_043717565.1 of Burkholderiales bacterium. GTDB lineage: Bacteria > Pseudomonadota > Gammaproteobacteria > Burkholderiales > Burkholderiaceae_C > Rubrivivax. Next base: position 501 of record JAYSXE010000165.1, read on the forward strand.
AGGCGGTGATGCCCACCCCCAAGCCAAGACCGGACCGGCGCAAGAACTTGCGCCTGTCCATGGTGGGTATGGCGCGGGACAAGCCGCGCGCCAGGCCGTCAACCAGGCCCCGGGATGGCGACGCCACCCCCTCGCCGGTCGACTTTCGTGTCAAGAGCATGGAAGCCTCCTGTGGGATGAGCTTGGATGGGAAAGGAGCAACTGCGGCAAGGGCTTCAGACCCGGGCCGTCGCGTAGTACTGCTTAACGTGGTCGGTGAGCTGGTAGCCCCCGGTTGCTTCGGTCTTGGCCGTTTTCACGTCAGCCTCTGTCGTCTTCTGCACGGCAGGCGCAATGGCCGCCACGGCAGCCAGCGCACCGACGGCGCCAGCCCCTGCAAACAGCGTTCGGCGGTTCAATTCAGGCTTGGATGACGAACTCATGAAAGGTCCTCCTGGACTTGAGACTGGGGCGCAGGCGCGCGCCGACTGCCACCCCCTTATTAACGCCGAAGTGGTCGCCGGTTTCAATCGGGTGGACCCTATCTCCAAACGACACTTTGTCGCGACAAACTGGGGCCTGGCATGGCGTGGTTGCGGTGAAAACCGTGGTGCTCCAGGTCGGCGGGCCGCACCCATAATCCCGGTCCACGCAGTGCGGGGCCAGCCGGCCCGGCCCAACCCTTTTTCTTCTCACCACCCGCACCCACCGTGATCGTTGGAACCGCCGGCCACATCGACCACGGAAAGACCTCGCTGGTCAAGGCGCTGACGGGCGTTGACGCCGACCGCCTGAAAGAAGAAAAGGAACGCGGCATCACCGTGGACCTGGGCTTTGCCTACCACGCGTTGCCCGACGGCGACGTGCTGGGCTTCGTGGACGTGCCCGGCCACGAAAAGCTGGTGCGAAACATGCTGGCTGGCGCCACCGGCATTGACCACGTGATGCTGGTGGTGGCAGCCGACGACGGGCCGATGCCGCAGACCCGGGAACACCTGAGCATCCTGCACCTGCTGGGCCTGGACCGCGGCGTGGTGGCTCTGACGAAGTGCGACCTGGTGTCGGCCGAGCGACTGGCCCAGGCGCACGACGAGATTCGCGCTTTGCTGCAAGGCAGCGCGCTGGCCCAGGCGCCCGTATTGCCCGTTTCATCGCTCACAGGCCAGGGCATTGCCGAACTGATGCAGCACCTGTCGGCGGCGCGATCGCCGGTGCCTGCCACGCAGCAGCAGGGCCAGTTCAGGTTGGCGGTGGACCGCAGTTTCACGCTGTCGGGCATCGGCACCGTGGTCACTGGCACGGCAGTTTCTGGCCGAGTGTCCGTGGGCGACAAGCTGACGCTGTCACCGCGCGGCCTGGAAGTACGCGTGCGGGGCATTCACGCCCAGAACCTGGCAGCCACCAGCGGCAGCGCCGGGCAGCGGCTGGCCTTGAACCTCACTGGCCTGGAAAAGCACGACGTGCGCCGGGGCGACTGGGTGCTGGCTGACGCGCTGCACGCGCCCACCCAACGCATCGACGCGCGCTTGCAGCTGCTGGCCAGCGAAAGCCGTAACTTGGCGCACTGGACGCCGGTGCACCTGCACCTGGGTGCCGAAGACGTGGGCGCGCGGGTGGCGATGCTGGAAGGCCACAAGCGCCTGGAACCGGGCGGTCAGGCCTGGGTGCAACTGGAACTGGACCGGCCTGTTGGCGCGCTGCGCGGCGACCGCTTTATCGTGCGCGACCAGTCTGCCCTGCGCACGCTGGGCGGCGGCACGGTGGCAGACGCCTTCCCGCCCGCCAGAGGCCGGCGCCGCAGCCAGCGCGTGGCGATGCTGCAGGCCGGGGAACGGGACACAGCTGCAGGGGCCCTGGCGGCCCTGCTGGCGCTGGAATCACCGACCGGTGTTGACGCCAAGGACTTTGCCACGCAGTGGAACCTGACCGAAGCCGACCGCCAGGCCCTGTGGGCTGCCGTACCTCACCGCTTGGTCCAGGAAGAGGGCCAGACACTTCTGTTCGCCCGCAGCCAGGTCGACCGCTACAGCGCCGCGCTGGCCCAGCACCTGCAGGCTTACCACCGCAAGCAGCCCGACAGCCCCGGCCTGAACCAGGAACAACTGCAGCGCGCGGTGCGGGAGAAGCCCGTGGGCAGCTTGTTCGGGCCGCTGCTGCGGCAACTGGTGAAAGACGGGGTGCTCAAGCGCACCGGAGCACACCACGCATTGCCCGGCCACGACGCTTCGCTGCAAGGGGCCGACAAGCAACTGTGGGAACGCCTGAAACCCTGGCTGGACGAGGGCGGCATCAACCCGCCGCGGTTCACCGACATGCTGCTGCGCGACCGCACGCTGCGCAAGGACCAGATCCAGCGCCTGATGCAGCGCCTGCAGCGCATGGGGCAGATCCATCCGGTGGGCGCCGAATACTTCATCCAGACACCGGACCTGCTCGCCCTGGCCACGCGTGCTTATGAGTTGGCCGAGGCCGATGCAAACAAGCGATTGAACGTGAAGGAACTTCGCGAGGCCACGGGCATGAGCCGCCACCTGTCGGTGCCCCTGGTAGAGTACTTTGACGAGATTGGTTTGACCAAGCGTGACGAGGTGGGGCGCCACTTCAGGCGCGACCCGCGCAAGGTGTTCGGCAGCTAATCAACGCGCAAAACATGGAGGAGGATCGACCCCCGGTGGGGCGTCCGGTCTGCAAAACCGGGTGGGGCTGCTCTGCGGTCCCAGGTGAGTTCGACTCCCACCCTTCTCCGCCATTGGATGTGCCCGGCCTCGCAGCGCCTGACAGTATTGCGCGTTCAAGGGGGCGCGGGCCGCTTCCCGGCAATGCCGCTTCCGC
>JAYSXE010000166.1:0-7425 GCA_043717565.1 Burkholderiales bacterium
CAGGTGCGCGACCTGACGCTGGCTTCGGCCGGCACGCAACGCCGGCTGTGCCCCGTGGCCAACGGGATTTCCATCTTCAGCAGCAGCGCGGTGGACATCACCCGCGTGGTGGTGTCGAAGTCGGCGGCAGCGGGCATCCTGCTGTTCGCCGTGCAGGACGGCCGCGTCAGCAGCAGCCGCGTGCAGGACTCGCTGGCCGACGGCATCCAGGCCACGCACGCTTCACGCCGCATCACCATCGACGGCAACACCATCGTCAACAGCGGTGACGACGCCGTGTCGTCCACCGGTCACACACCGTTCCTGAACGACAGCTTCACCGTCACCGGCAACACCCTGGTGGGCAGCAAGGCCAGCGGCGTGGCCGTCGAAGGCACCAGCAACACCACGATCAGCAACAACACCATCCAGGACTCGGGCGTGGCGGGCCTGCGCATCGCCTCGGTCAGCAGCTTCCAGACCGGGCCGGTGAACGGTGTGCTGGCCAGCGGCAACACGCTGGCCGGCGTGCGGCGCGACGCCACGGTGGACCATGCCGCGGTGATGATCTTTGCCGACCACGGCAACGTCAGCCACATCGCCCTCAACGGCAACCGCATCACCGGCGCCCGGACCGGAGAAGCTTTCCGCGTGCGCGGCAGCCTGAACGCCGACCGCACGGCGCCAGCGTTCTGGGCCAGCGACATCACCATCACCAACAACGTGCTGACCGACCTGGGGGCGCGGTTGCTGAAGCGCTGCGTGGGCCGCCCGCTGCCGTCCACACTGGCCAACGTGGTGATGGCGGGCAACACCCTCAACGGAACCGTCTGCCCGGCGCAGGAATGACCCTGTGGTGCGGGTTGCGCACGGCGCCCCACTCACGGCACTGCACGTCTTCGCGCTGGTGCGCGCACCTGGCAGCCGCTGAAAGCCGCGAGAACCGGTCCGCCAGCCGTGCAGGCCAGGGCGTGCACCCCGCCTTGCGCCCAGCCCGGCCCGTGCCGCCGCCGGTGTAGAGTGCTCGGTTGTCTTTTCCAGCCCCGCCACCCCGCATGCAGCCCCTGCCAACCCGCACCCGATTGAACAGCTCGGTGCTGGTGGGCCTGCTGGCTGAACTGGCGCTGGTGGACGAACCGCCGGCGCCGCCTTCGTTCGTCGAAGGCCTGGCGCTGTGGCTGGGCTGGAAAGAAGCCATACCCCTCTCGGCCGCGCTACATGCGCCACTACAGGCGCCACTACTGGCGCCACTGCCGTCCCCACTGCCGACCCCACCGCCGGCGACCAACCCGCCCGCCGCTGCCAAGCGCCCCGGTGGGCGCACCGCACCAGCGGCCACAACACCACAGCCCGCGCTGGCCGCCGAATTCAGGCATGTGCGCCAGTCGCTGGAACACGACATCGCCAACACGGCCAGCACCGCAATGGAAGACGGCGCCAGCTTTGTGCCCTTCAGGCGCCGCTGCTTCGGCCTGCAACAGGCCATGGAAGCCCGCATCGCGCCGCTGCGCCGGCAGTTGCGCGCGGGTGTGGCAGCCCTGCCCGAGGCGGCCACGGCACGCCTGGCGGCGCTGGACGGCGCCATGGCCGACGCCCTGGCAGCGCGTGAACAGGCGCTGCTGGCCCAGATGCCGGTGCTGCTGGAAAAACACTTCGCGCGCCTGCGCCAGGCCGCGGCGCCGGCCTGGCTGGCCACTTTCAGCCGCGACATGCAACGCCTGCTGCTGGCCGAACTGGACCTGCGCCTGCAGCCGGCACAAGGCCTGCTGGACACCCTGCTGGCGGCGCACCCACACACCGCAACCTCATGAACAAAGCACTTTTCCGGGCCGCCGGCCTGGCCGGCCTGCTGGCCGTTGCGTGGGTGGCCGCAGGCTACCTGCGCAGCAACCCGCTGGCCCTGGCGATGACGCTGCTGATCGGCGCCTTCTACGCCATGGGGGTGCTGGAACTGCACCGTTATGCAAAAGACACCGCGGCCGTGAACGACGCGCTGGCAGGGCTGGGCGACACCGCCACTGGTGCTGCGGCCCCTGCCGCTGCCAGCCCTGCTGCCGGTGCCCCCGCCGACGCTGCGGCGCTGTCGCAGTGGCTGGCGCGCCTGCCCGCCAGCCTGCGCACCAGCGTGGCCTTGCGCGTGCAGGGCGTGCGCGCAGCAATGCCCGCCCCGGCGCTGGCGCCCTACCTGGCCGGCTTGCTGGTGCTGCTGGGCATGCTGGGCACTTTTGTGGGCATGGTGGTCACGCTGAACGGCACCGGATTGGCACTGGAACAAGCCACCAGCGTGCAGACCATGCGCGACTCCTTGGCCGCGCCGGTGCGCGGCCTGGGCCTGGCCTTTGGCACCTCGGTGGCCGGCGTGGCGGCATCGGCCATGCTGGGCCTGATGTCGGCGCTGTGCCGCCGTGAACGGCAACAGGCCGGCCAGCTGCTGGACCTGCACACCGCCAGCACGCTGCAGCCCTTTTCCAGCACAAGCCAGCGCGAACGGCAGGAAGCGCTGCAGCACGAAGCCGCTGCACGGCAGCGCCAGGAGGAGCGCGCGGCCGACCAGAAGCTGCTGCAGCAACGCCACGACGAAACCCTGCACCTGCACCGGCAGCAGCACGGGCAGACCACGCAGGCGCAGCAACAGCGGCACGCAGATGGGCTGGCGGCGCAGCAACAGCGGCACGCAGAAGCGCTGCTGGCGCAGCGCGGGCTGGCCACGGCGCAGACCGAACAACTGGCCCAACAGCAGGCCGAGTTCTGGCCGGCCATGGCCAACCGCCTGCAAGCGCTGATGGACCGGCTGGACCAGCAAAGCCAGCAGTCGGCCGCGCAACTGCTGGCGGGTCAGCAGCAGTTCCATGTCCAGGCGCAGCAGGCCTACGGCGCGCTGGCGGCTTCGGTTGACGAGACCCTGCGGCACAGCCTGGAGAGCGGCGCGCGGCAGGCCAGTGAATTGCTGGCCGGCGCCGTGCAGGCCACGCTGCAGGGCATCACGCGTGACACCACCGCGCTGCACAGCCAGGTGTCGGGCAGCCTGCAGCAGCAGCTGCACGGCCTGGCGCAGCACTTTGAAACCCTGACCGGCGGCTGGCTGCAGGCCGTGGGCGACCAGGCGCAGCAGCAGCAGGCCGCGCTGCTGCAGGCGGTGGCCCGCGCGCAGGCCGAACAGCAGGCGCAGCACACGCAGCAAGACCAGCAGCGCCTGGCGGCCTTCAGCGCCACCCTGGCCGCACTGGCGACGAAGGTGGAACACAGCGGCACCCAGGCAGCCGAGCGGGCCGAGGCCCAGGCCAGCAGCACCATCACCGAGGTGGCGCGCCTGGTGCACAGCGCCACCGAAGCGCCGCGCGCCGCTGCCGAAGGCGTGGCGCAAATGGTTGCGCAACTGCGCGACAAGCTCTCTGACAGCCTGGCGCGCGACACCGCCATGCTGGAAGAGCGCAGCCGCATCATGGCCACGCTGAACACCGTGCTGGCCGCGGCGCAGCACACCGCCACCGAGCAAAAAGCCGCCATCGACCAGATGGTGGCCACCACCGCAGCCTGGCTGCAGCAGGCCGGCGCACGCTTCACCGAACAGGCGCAAGCCGATTCGGCGCGCCTGGAAACCGTGTCAGCGCAGCTGACCAGCAGCGCCGCCGAAGTGGCCAGCCTGGGCGAAGCATTTGGCGCGGCGGTGGACCAGTTCAGCCAGGGCAGCGGCCAGCTGCTGGCGCACCTGCAGAACCTGGAAGCGGCGCTGGAACGCAACACCACGCGCAGCGACGAGCAACTGGCCTACTACGTGGCACAGGCGCGCGAGGTCATCGACCTGAGCCTGCTGTCGCAAAAGCAGATCGTCGACGAACTGCAGGGCCTGGGCAGCCGCGGCGCCGCATGGGCCGCTGCGGGCGCTGCGGGTGCAGGGGCCACCGCAGCCATTGCGACGCCGGCCGCTGCGGCCGCCGACAACGGCGCCTCCAGCGCGACCATCGCCGCCGCAGCGCTGGCCTGACCCGAACCGACCCGGCCCGACGATGTTGAACAGCGCAGAAGACCTGGACGCCGGTAGCGAGCCCACCACCCCGGTGTGGGCCGCCTTTGGCGACCTGATGGCCGGGCTGCTGGGCGCCTTTGTGCTGATACTGGCTTTTGCCATGGGCCTGCAGCTGGACCTGGCCACACAACTGCAGGACGAGGTGAAAAAGCGCCAGGCCGCAGAGCAGCGCCGCCAAGCGCTGGAAAAGGCGCTGGCCATACCGCTGGCCGACGGCCGCGTGACGCTGAACGAAGGCCGCATCGGCATCAGCAGCAGCCTGCTGTTTGCCGTCAACTCGGCGCAGCTGCAGCCTGAAGGCCAGGCGCTGCTGAAGAACCTGGCCATCACGCTGGCCGCCTACATGGCCACGCGCGACGAGATGCTGATGGTGAGCGGCTTCACCGACAACCAGCAGGTGCTGCACAACAACCAGCGCTTTGCCGACAACTGGGAACTGTCAGCCCAGCGTGCGCTGACGGTGACGCGCGCGTTGGTGGACAGCGGCGTGCCTTCGTCAGCCATCTTTGCCGCCGGCTTTGGTGCCGAGCAGCCCGTGGCTTCCAACGCCGACGAAGCCGGCCGCGCGAGAAACCGCCGCGTGGAGATCACGCCCACACCGCGCCCGACATTCCAGAAGGGCACGGCCCCGTGACCCCCGGAACGCGCCCGCGCGCCACGGCGCTGCTGCCAACGCCATCCCAAACGCTGCTGCCGCAGTCGCGAACACTGCCGCAGCCCAGCGTGGCGCATGCCGCCCGGCAGCGCCACATTGAAGCACTCTCGCGGCGTGCCCAGCAGCAGGCTGAAGGCCCCGCCCGCCACTTGATGGAACAGCGGGTGCAGCAATTGCGTGACGCGCTGGCAGCGGCAGAGGCTGACAAGCCGCAGGCACCGACCGACGGCCGCCGTGCCGGCACGCAGCCCGCAGCAAAAGCCAATTACACGCTGGCCCAGCTGCTGGCCCACATCAACGGCCCGGCCACGCCCCTCGGGCCCGACACCCAGCACCGCCACACCGCAGGCGCCAATTCAGGCAGCACGGCCCTGCCGTCAGCGGCCGCAAACCCTGAGCTGAAAGCCATCAGCCAGTTCCGCAGCACCTGGTCGCGCTTGGGCGCCGAGCGGCGCCTGAACCAGGCGCTTGCGAAGGTGCCGCACAACGCCGGGCCGCTGAACACGCAGCGGCTGCTGCACCAGGCGCTGGAAGCGATGCGCAACGCGTCACCGCACTACCTGCACCGCTTCATGGTGCAGGTCGAAACCCTGCTGTGGCTGGAACAGCTGAGCCTGGGTGCGGCGCCGGTGGACGGCAAGAAGCCGGCCACCCGCAAGCCCCGCGGCTGAAGAAGGCTGAGGGGCGTAGCAGCGCGGTGCGCGCGCCGCAGCCACCGCGCCGTCAATGCGTCGTCAGTGCTCGAGACCATGCACCGCAACGGACATTGCCCCCGGCACGGGCCGAGGCCCGCGCTGCCGCTAGAGGGTCGTGCGCGCCGCCGCCGCCCTTCGCCGCCATGCCAGGCCGACGATGCCGCCAGCCAGCAGGCTCAGACTCAGCACGGCGAGCGGGTCGCGCTGCAGCTTGCGTGCAAGCGGCGACACGGAAAGCGGCACTTCAGGTGCCGCGGCGGCCTGCACCGCGCCGAGCAAGCCGCCCGAAGGCTCGGCTGCATCGGTGGCTGGCGGCGCCGGTTCGCCGCCTTGTACGTTGGCCTCCCGGCTGGGCAGCGTGACGGCCGGCGCCGGCTCGGACGCGCTTTTCTTAGAGCCGAAGCGGTGCGCGTAGACCCAGGTGAACTCGGCGCCGAGCAGGAAGATCTGCGCCGAGTAGTAGACCCAGATCAGCAGCACCGCCAGCGAGCCGGCAGCACCGAAAGCCGAGGCGACGCCGCTCTTGCCGATATACAGGCCGATCGCGAACTTGCCGATGGTGAACAGAAACGCGGTAACGATTGCACCGGTCCAGACGTCGCGCCAGGCGATCTTCACCCGCGGCATGATCTTGTAGATCATCGCAAAAAGCACCGACACCATCGCGAAGCTGATGACGAAGTTCACGGCTTGGGCCAGCGCCTCCCAGCCGCCGAAGATCGGTCCCATCCAGCCGCCGAACGCCGACAACGCCGCGCTCATCAACAGCGAGACGATGAGGAGGAAGCCGATTCCCAGGATCATCCCGAATGACAGCAGACGCGCCCGCAGCAAGCCCCAGATGCCGCTGCCACCGGGGCGCGCCGGGGCACGCCAGATGCGGTCGAGCGCGTCCTGCAACTCGGCGAAGACGGTGGTTGCACCGACGATCAGCAGCACCATGCCGACAACCGTGGCCAGCGTTCCCTGGCCGGGCTCGCTGGCCGCTCGGATCATGATTTCGACCGCCTTGGCGCCGTCCTGCCCCATCATCCCGCCGAGCTGCGCCATGACCTCGCCGTTGGCCCCGTCTTGTCCGAATGCCAGACCGGCCACCGCGATCGCGATCAGCAGCAGCGGCGCAATCGAGAACATGGTGTAGTAGGCAATCGCCGCGCCCATGCTCGGGGCGCCGTCGTCGATCCAGGCCGATGCGGCCTCCTTGACCAGCGACCAAATGTCGGCGAGCCTCACGACGCAGTCCCTGGGCGAAGCAACTGCCTGATGGCGGCTGGTCTCATGCAAACCCGTCCTCGGGTTTTAGATGGGGTTCAAAAATGAACGTAAAAAGCCGGGCGACTGCCCGGCTCTCGTGGCTGCAGGAAGGCTCCCGCATGCTGAACAGAATGTCAGTTGCGGTCCGCCCGCGGCGCGCGTGTGGTGGCCGTGGCCCGGTTGTCCGCGGCCGTCCCCATCGAACCGGTGGTGGTAGACGACGACGGCGTGGTTCCCATCGTGCCGGCGGTGCCCCCTGCGAGCGTCATGTTGTTGGTGACCTGCGTCACGCCTTGCACGCCCTTGGCAAGTTCGACCGCGCGGTCGATCTCAGCCTGGCTTCGCGCACTTCCGGACAGCGTAACGGCGCCGGCGTTGTCGGTTTCGACGTTGATGCTGGTCGCCCGCACCGTTGAATCGGCGGCTTGTGCAGCCTTGATCTTGGCAGTGATCGCCGAGTCCTTCATGAGAGTGCCAGGGCTTTGCTGTGCGTGCCCAGCCAACGGCAGGGCAAACAGTGCAGCGACAGCGGCGGCGGAAGCAAGTCTATTCAGCGACATGGAAATCTCCTTGGTACAGCCGGTACACGTTGCCTGCACACCGGCTCGAGTCTCCGCGAAGGGCAACGGAAGAACGTCAAGGATGCCGCCTCGAAGACCTGCAAGGGGGCGGCGCGTACCGCAAGATCTGGTGTAGAAAAACGCCGTCCACGCGTCAGACAAGCCCTACGCAGGTGCGTTGCCACGCGGTACGGCCATGAACAGAGACGCGGTCCGCCTGCATCGCTGTGATGGTTCAGGAATCAGAATCTGATG
>JAYSXE010000167.1:0-18863 GCA_043717565.1 Burkholderiales bacterium
CCAGCGTGCCGGCAAAACGCGCTTCGCCCTCAAAAGGCGGGCGGTAGCCCTGCGCGTAGCTGTAGTAGCCGGAACAGAAGAGCACGAAGCGCGCGCGCAACTGCACGTCGGGCTGGCCGTCGCCGCGCGCCACCGTCAACGTCCAGCGTGCGTCGGCCGCGCTCCAGTCGGCGGCCGCCACGCGGTGGCGGTAGCGGATGCGCGGGCCGATGCCGTGTTCGTCGGCGGTCTGCTGCACGTAGCGCAGGATCGACGGGCCGTCGGCGATGGCGCGCGCGTCGGGCCAGGGCTTGAACTCGTAGCCCAGCGTGTACATGTCGGAGTCCGATCGCACGCCGGGGTAGCGGAACAGGTCCCAGGTGCCGCCCAGCGTGGCGCGCGCTTCGAGCAGCGTGTAGGTCTTGCCCGGGCAGTCGCGCTGCAGGTGCACGGCAGCACCGATGCCCGACAGCCCGGCGCCGACGATCACCACGTCCAGCTCCTCGGGCTGCGTGCGCGGCCGTGCCTGCTGCAAGAAGCGCGCGGCGGCTGCGATCGACTGCCGCGCTTCGGGCAAATGCCGCACCTGCTGCCAGACGTGCGGCACGCCGGCGAAGACCTGCAACTCGACCGTCACGCCGGCTTCGGCCGCCTGCCGCGCCAGGCGCAGCGAGTCGTCGCGCAGCGATTCCGATTCGCCGACGTGGATGAGCAGCGGCGGCAGCCCGTGCAGGCTGCCGTGCAGCGGCGACGCCAGCGGCTGGCGGTCGTCGGCGCCTTGCAGGTAGAGCTTGGCCAGGTGGTGCAGGTCGGGGCCGTTGAACATGGCGTCGCGCGGCGCGTTGAGCGTGATCGAGACGCTGTCGCCGGCCAGGTCGAGCGCCGGCGAAAACAGCGCCGCGGCATCGGGCAGCACATCACCGGCATCGCGCAGCGCCTGCATCAGGCCCACGGCCAGGTTGCCGCCGGCGCTGTCGCCGGCCACCACCAGGCGGCCGGCCGGGGTCTGCTGGCGCAGCGCGCGGTAGGCCGCCAGCGCGTCCTGCGGCGCAGCAGGGAAGGGGTGTTCGGGCGCCAGCCGGTAGTCGGGCACAAACACGCGCAGCCCCTGCAGCGCGAAGGCCGCCGTCACCGGCCGGTGGGTGCGCGGCGAGCAACCCACGAAGCCGCCCCCATGCAGGTAGAGCAGCGTGGTGACGGGGCCGCCGCCGGTACCCGCAGGCGCCTCGGCCTCGACCCATTCGCCAGCAACGCCGCCCAGCGTGTCGGCGCGGTAGCGCACGCCGCCGGGTGCTGGCAGCAGCGTGCCCCAGGCCTGGCGCACCGCGGCGATGTTGCGCATGTCGGCCAGCGCGGGGCGCACCCGGCGCCGCACCAAGAAGGCCGCCACGCGGGCCTGCCAACTGGCGCGCTGCGGGCGGGCATCGGCGGCGCCGCTCACAGCGGCCGCCCGGCACGGCGGGCGATGTCGCGCGCCACCAGGGCCCAGTAACCCACCGGGAACAGGCGCTGCACCCAGGCCGCGCGCACCGCGTCCGCGCCCACCAGCACGCGGGCCTCGCGGCGCTCGATGCCACGCAGGATGCGGGCCGCGGCGTCCTCGGGCGACAGGCGCAGCACGCGCCGCCAGACCTCTTTCTGCTCGGCGATCTCGGCGGTGCTGGCGCCAGCCGGCAGGCGCGCGTTCTCGGCAATGCCGGTGCGCACGCCGCCCGGGTGTACCAGCGTCACCCCCACTGGCGAAGCGGACACGGCCAGCTCGTGCCGAAGCGATTCACTGAAACCCCGCACGGCGAACTTGGCGGCGCAATAGGCCGTCTGCCCGGGCGGCGCGATGATGCCGAAGATGCTGGACACGTTGACGATCTGCGCCGCCGGCGCCTGCCGCAGCAGCGGCAGCAAAGCCCGCGTTAGCGCGACCACGGCGCCGAAGTTGATGCGCATCAGCCAGTCGAAATCGGCAGCTTCCACCTGGTCGAAGCTGCCGCCCAGCGCCACCCCGGCGTTGTTGACCAGCACCGTGGCGCGGCCGTGCGCGGCCAGCACATGTGCATGCACCGCGGCAGCGGCCCCGGGCTGCGACAGGTCCTGCGCCAGCGTGCTGACCGTGACGCCACGGGCCTGCGCCTGGGCGGCGGTGGCGGCCAGACCGGCCGCGTCCAGGTCCACCAGCGCCAGGTGGCAGCCGCGCACGGCCAGTTGCAGCGCCAGCGCCGCGCCGATGCCGCCGGCCGCGCCAGTGATCACCGCCACGCCGCCGCGCAGGTCCAGGGTTGTCGGGGTGCCCATAAAGCCTCCAAGCGGGCACGCCGGCCCGGATTGCATCTGACGACACATGTCGTCAGATGTACAGTATCGCCCAATCCCGAATGCGGCCACCCTTGCACAAACCCAGCCCCTCCCGGCCCGCCGCCAGCCCTGGACGGGCCTATGGCGGGCAGCGCCCCGAAGACCGCGCCGCAGGCCGGCGCGAGCGGCTGCTGGCGGCCGGCATCGCGCTGTTTGGCCGCCAGGGTTTGCGCGCCACCACGGTGCGCGGCGTGTGCGCCGAGGCCGGCCTGACCGACCGCTACTTCTACGAGTCCTTCGACGGGCTGGAAGCCCTGCTGGCGGCCTGCTACGTGGGCTTGCTGGACCGCCTGCGCCAGGCCCTGCAACAGGCGGCCGCGGCCACGGCCGAACAAGGCGTGGAGGCCCGCTTCACGGCCGGCTACGAGGCCTGGTTTCACTTCATTGCCGACCCGCTGGCCGCGCGCATCCTGTTGGCCGAGGTGCTGGGCGTCAGCCCGGCCATGGACGCCCGCTACGAGGCCGGAATGCGCGGCTTTGCCGACGACCTGGCCGGCCCGCTGGCCGAGGCTGGCGCCGGCGGCGTACGCGGCGCGCTGATCGCCCGCGCGCTGGTGGGCGCCGTGGTGCAGGTGACCAAGATGTGGGCCAGCAGCGGCTACCGCGAGCCTCTTGACGACGTGGTGCGCAGCTGCGTTCTGGTGGCGGTGGGCACGGTGCAGGCGGTGCAACAGCAGGCGGCCGGCTCTGGCTTGGGCCTGCCAAGGTTGAAGTCGAAGAAAGCTTGAGGTCCTTGGCATTCACGTCGGCACAATCTCTGGGCGCTGAATGGCCCGGCTGCAGGTGGAGCCCGCTACAGCCCGGTCGAACGCTTCATGGGGCCCTGCGATGAAACCTTCTCCACGGCCGCTGCGCGGCACCCGCGTGCTGGACCTGACCAACGTGCTGGCGGGCCCTTTTGCCTGCCACCAGTTGGCACACCTGGGCGCTGAGGTGATCAAGGTCGAGGCCTTGCAGGGCGGCGACCTGGCGCGCCAGCTGGGCGCCGACCCGGCCCTGAACCAGCAGCTGATGGGCGTGTCTTTCCTGGCGCAGAACGCCGGCAAGCGGTCTATTGCGCTGGACCTGAAAAAGCCGGGCGGCAAGGCCGTGCTGCAGCGCCTGGTCGCCGGGTCTGACGTGCTGGTGGAAAACTTCCGCCCCGGCGTGATGCAGCGCCTGGGCCTGGGCTTTGACGCGCTGCTGGAACACAACCCGCGGCTCGTCTACTGCGCCATCTCGGGCTTTGGCCAGGACGGGCCCCTGCGCGACCTGCCGGCCTACGACCAGATCATCCAGGGCATGGCGGGCGTGATGGGCATCACCGGCGACGCGCTAAGCGCGCCGCTGCGCGTGGGCTTTCCAGTGGCAGACACGCTGGGCGGGCTGACGGCGGCCATGGCCATCAGCGCCACACTGGCCGAGCGCGGCCGCACGGGCGGCCGGTTCATCGACGTGTCGATGCTGGAAGCGGTGATGGCCAGCATGGGCTGGGCGGTGTCGAACCTGCTGGTGGCCGGGCTCGAAGCGCAGCCGATGGGCAACGAGAACATGACGGCCAGCCCCTCGGGTGCTTTCCGCACCGCCAGTGGCCTGTTGAACATTGCCGCCAACAAGCAGGAACAGTTCGAGGCCTTGGCGCGCGTGATCGGCCGTGGCGACCTGCTGACCGACCCCCGCTTTGCGCTGCGCCACGACCGGCTGCAACACCGCTTCGAGTTGAAGGCGCAAATCGAATCCGCGCTGGCCACGCGCACGGCCGAAGCGTGGTGGCCGCTGCTGACTGAAGCCGGTGTTCCTGCGGGGCCGGTGTTTTCAGTGGCGGAGGCCCTGGCGCACCCGCAGGTGGCCGACCGCGGCCTGGTGGCCACATTTTCTGACGCGCCGGGCGTGGGGCGCGACATCCGCGTGATGCGCACGGGTGTGAAGATCGACGGCCAGGCCCCGGCTGTCGATGCGCCACCGCCCACCCTGGGCCAGCACACGCACGAGATCCTGGCCGGCCTGGGCTATGACGACAGCGCCATCGGCGCGCTGCGGGACCAGGGCGCCATCTGAGCGAATCCTGAGGCAGATTAGATTTTCGCTATGGATTGCATCTTTTCATTTGATTAGACATATGCGGCGCTGCAGCAAAGAATTCATCCGTTGGCAATTTTTCCTTTCACCACCACGGAGTGTTTCTCATCATGTCTCTCATCAACACCAGCGTCCCGGCTTTCAAGGCCCAGGCTTTCCACAACGGCAAGTTCATCGAAGTCACCGAGCAAAGCCTGAAGGGCCAATGGTCGGTGCTGATCTTCATGCCCGCCGCATTCACCTTCAACTGCCCGACGGAAGTTGAAGACGCCGCCGACAACTACGCCGACTTCCAGAAACTGAAGACCCAGGTCTACATCGTCACCACCGACACGCATTTCGCGCACAAGGTGTGGCACGAGACCAGCCCGGCAGTGGGCAAGGCGAAGTTCCCTCTGGTGGGCGACCCCACCCACGTGCTGACCAACGCCTTCGGCGTGCACATTCCCGAAGAAGGCCTGGCGCTGCGCGGCACCTTCATCGTCAACCCCGACGGCGTGGTGAAGACCATGGAAGTCCATTCCAACGAGATCGCCCGTGACGTCAAGGAAACGCTGCGCAAGCTGCGCGCCGCGCAATACACCGCCGCCAACCCCGGCCAGGTGTGCCCGGCCAAGTGGAACGAAGGCGCCAAGACGCTGACCCCGTCGCTGGACCTGGTCGGCAAGATCTAAGCCCTATCCGGCCGCAGCCCGTGCCGCCGCTGGCAAGGGCTGCGCCCGGGGCAGTGCCTTCGGGCCCTGTCGACAGCGCCTGGCGGGTGCTGTCGAGCGGGCCGGAAACACCCACGCCGGGTTTCCGTGCGTTCCACCCCACACCCACCCCACCAGGAGTTCCCCATGCTCGACAGCAACATCCAGGCGCAGTTGACGGCTTACCTTGAACGTCTGCAGCATCCCATCGAACTGGTCGCCAGCCTGGACGACCGCCCCGCTTCGGCCGAGATGCGCGAGTTGCTGCTGGAAATCGCAGCGCTGAACCCGCTGGTCACGGCGCGTTTTGACGGGGCCGACGCCCGCCGGCCGTCGTTCCAGATCACCCGCCAGGGCGCCGACATGGGTGTGCGCTTTGCAGCCATCCCCATGGGCCACGAGTTCACTTCGCTGGTGTTGGCCCTGTTGCAAGCCGGCGGGCACCCCCCGAAGGTGGAAGCCGATGTGGTGGACCAGATTCGCGCACTCGACGCCGACCTGGTGTTCGAGACCTACATGTCCCTGACCTGCCACAACTGCCCTGATGTGGTGCAGGCTCTGAACCTGATGGCGGTGCTGAACCCGCGCATCCGCCACGTGGCGGTGGACGGCGGCCTGTTCCAGGGCGAGGTGGAAGAGCGCCAGGTCATGGCCGTGCCCAGCATCTACCTGAACGGGCAGCCGTTCGGCTCGGGACGCATGGAACTGGCCGAAATCTTGAAGAAGGTGGACACCGGCAGCGCAGCGCGCGACGCGGCCAAGCTGTCTGCCAAGGCGCCCTATGACGTGCTGATCGTGGGTGGCGGCCCCGCCGGTGCCGCAGCGGCCGTGTATGCGGCGCGCAAAGGCATCCGCACCGGCATCGTGGCCGAACGGTTTGGTGGCCAGACGCTGGACACGCTGGGCATCGAAAACTACATCTCGGTGCTCGAAACCCAGGGCCCGAAGTTCGCTGCCGCGCTGGAGGCACACGCCAGGGCTTACGACGTGGACATCATGAACGGCCAGCGCGTAGCCGCGCTGCAGCCCGCAGCCGCACCCGGTGGCGCGGTGACGGTGAAGCTGGAAAACGGCGCTGAACTGCGCGGCCGCTCGGTCATCATTTCCACGGGCGCGCGCTGGCGCAATGTCAACGTGCCCGGTGAAGACGAGTACCGCAACAAGGGGGTGGCGTACTGCCCGCACTGCGACGGGCCGTTGTTCAAGGGCAAGCACGTGGCCGTCATCGGCGGCGGCAATTCCGGCGTCGAAGCCGCCATCGACCTGGCCGGCGTGGTGCAGCATGTGACGGTGGTCGAATTCGCGCCGCAACTGAAGGCCGATGCCGTGCTCGTCAACAAGCTGAAGAGCCTGCCCAACGTCACCGTACACGTGCATGCGCAGACCACCGCCATCACCGGCGACGGCCAGCGCGTCACCGGCCTGCAGTTCACCGACCGCACCTCGGGCCAGCAGCAGACGGTTGAACTGGCAGGCGTCTTTGTGCAGATCGGCTTGTTGCCCAACACGGACTTCCTCAAGGGCACGGTCGAACTGTCGCGCTTCGGCGAAATCATCATCGACGGACACGGCGCCACCAGCCTGCCTGGGGTGTTCGCAGCTGGCGACGCCACCACAGTGCCGTTCAAGCAGATCGTCATTGCCGCGGGCGACGGTGCGAAGGCCGCGCTGGCCGCTTTTGACTACCTGATCCGCACCCCGGCCACGGCCTGACTGCTGCGGCCGAGCCTTCACCGGCCGCCTGCTGGTCGCAGCGGCGGCGGGCCAGCAGGGCTGGGCCAGACACCAGCGTCGCCTACAGTCGCCGCATGACCCTGCCCGAGATCGACGTTCCCGCCGCCCCCACAGGGCCTGTTTCGCCCGCGGCTGCGGCTGCTGACCGCCCAGCCCCGCAGGGGGCTTGGCTGGCGGTGGTGGGTGCCGGCCCCGCCGGCTTGATGGCGGCGCAAGCGGCCGCAGACCAGGGCGTTGAGGTGCATGTGTTCGACGGCATGCCCTCCGCGGGCCGCAAGTTTCTGCTGGCCGGCGTTGGCGGCTTGAATCTCACCCATGCCGAGCCGCTGCCGGCCTTCGTTGACCGCTACGCCGAGCGTGCCCCGCAGTTGGGCCCGTGGCTGCAGGCATTCGGCCCGGAAGCTGTGCGGGCCTGGTCAGCAGGTCTGGGCGTGGACACTTTTGTGGGCAGTTCACAGCGGGTGTTCCCCACCAGCATGAAAGCCGCGCCGCTGCTGCGCGCCTGGCTGCACCGCCTGCGCGCGCGGGGCGTGCGGCTGCACATGCGCCACCGCTGGCAGGGCTGGGCTGCAGACGGCAGCCTGCGATTTGAAACGCCGAGCGGCCTGGTGCAGCACCAACCCGCCGCCACGGTGCTGGCGCTGGGTGGGGCCAGCTGGCCGCAACTGGGGTCTGACGGCAGTTGGTGGGCATCGCTGCAGGAGACCGGTGCGCCGCTTTCACCTCTACGGCCCAGCAACTGTGGTTTCGACGTTCCCTGGTCAGAGCACCTTCGTCAGCGCCACGCTGGCGCGCCGCTGAAGGGCGTGGCCCTGACAGTGGGCGGCTGGCACCAGGCTGGCGAGATGGTCATCACCGACCACGGTGTCGAGGGCAGCCTGGTCTACGCCGCTTCGGCCCGGCTGCGCGAAGACCTGACCCGCGACGGCCAGGCCACTTTTCTGCTGGACCTGCTGCACGCCCGCAGCCTGGACTGGGTACAGCAGGAACTGGCCCACCCGCGCGGCACGCGCTCGCTGGCCACTCATCTGAAGACCCGGCTGAAACTGGACGGCGCCAAGGCCGCGCTGATCTGGGAACTGGTGCCCAAGGCGGCACAGGCCGACGCCCAGCAATTGGCCGGCTTCATCAAGGCCCTGCCCGTGACGGTGACCGCCGCACGGCCCGTGGCCGAGGCCATCAGCACGGCGGGCGGTGTCTGCTTCGAAGGCCTGGACACGGCCCTGATGCTGAGCAGCCGGCCGGGCGTATTTGTGGCCGGCGAGATGCTGGACTGGGAAGCGCCCACGGGCGGCTATCTGCTGACGGCCTGCCTGAGCACCGGGCGCGTGGCGGGGCAGGGGGCCGCCGCCTGGCTGGACCAGCAGCGCACCACCCACAGTACACACACTACCAACTGACTTCGCGCTCTGGCGTGGCGCCAATGCGGTGGATCGAAAGGTCCGCGCCGTCGTGTTCCTCTTCGGCCGTCAGCCGCAGCGGGGTCACCAGCTTCAGGCCGCCGTACACCACCACGCCGGCCACCACCGCCCAGGCCACGCCCATCAACGTGCCCAGCAGCTGCGCCGACAGGCTCACGCCGCCCAGCCCGCCCAGCGCCGGTTGCCCGAAGATGCCGCAGGCGATGCCGCCCCAGGCGCCGCACAGGCCGTGCAGGGGCCACACGCCCAGCACGTCGTCCACCTTCCAGCGGTTCTGCGTCCAGGTGAACATCAGCACGAACACCGCACCGGCCATCCCGCCCGCAACCAGTGCACCAGCGGGGTGCATCACGTCAGACCCCGCGCACACGGCCACCAGGCCAGCCAGCGGCCCGTTGTAGGCAAAGCCGGGGTCGTTGCGGCCCAGCAGCACCGCCACCAGCGTGCCGCCGGCCATGGCCATCAAGGAATTCACGGCCACCAGCCCGGAGATCTTGTCGATGGTCTGCGCGCTCATCACGTTGAAGCCGAACCAGCCCACGGCGAGCACCCAGGCGCCCAGGGCCAGGAAAGGAATGCTGGAAGGCGGGTGCGCGCTGATGGCGCCATCTTTGCGGTAGCGGTTGGCCCGCGGCCCCAGGAACAGCACCGCCACCAGGCCGATCCAGCCGCCCACCGCATGCACCACCACGCTGCCCGCGAAGTCGTGGAACTCGGCCCCGGTGTGGGCCTTCAGCCAGGCTTGCACGCCAAACGCCTGGTTCCAGGTGATGCCCTCGAACACCGGGTAGAAAACGCCCACCAGCACGGCGGTCGCCACCAGTTGCGGCCCGAACCGGGCGCGTTCGGCGATGCCACCAGAAACGATGGCCGGAATGGCCGCAGCAAAGGTCAGCAGGAAGAAGAACTTCACCAGTTCGTAGCCGTTCTTGGCGGCCAGCGTCTCGGCCCCTGTGAAGAAGGTCACGCCGTAGGCAACGGTATAGCCGATGAAGAAGTACGCCAGCGTGGACACCGCGAAGTCCACCAGAATCTTCACCAGCGCATTGACCTGGTTCTTCTTGCGCACCGTGCCCAGTTCGAGGAAGGCGAAGCCCGCATGCATGGCCAGCACCATGATGGCGCCCAACAAAATGAACAAGGCGTCGGTGCCCTGCTTGACTTGATCCACGGTTGGTCTCCTCCGGTGCTGGGCGCTGCTCTGGCTTGGTGCGCCCGTTGAAATGCCGCACCGAGATAAGCAGGTTCCATGCCTGAATTGGTGCGCATTGCACGCCGCCGGGCGCGCCGCCATGCACCGAAAAAATGCATGCGCCGCTTACTGCGCTCACTTGTGGTGCATCAATGGGTGTTTTCGCGCAGGGTTTGCAGCTTGGCGCTGAAGCGCTGGCGGTCGGAGGGCGAGCCGCTGTGGTCGCGGGCCCGGGCCAGGTGATGCGCGGCCAACGGGCCGTTGCCCAGCAGGTTGTGCGCCTGTGCAGCCCAGTGGTGAACCTCGGGTTGGTAGGGCTGCCGCACCAGTTCCTGGTCGAACAACTGCCGCGCACGCTGGTAGTCGCCGGCCGCCATCGCGCGCCGGCCTTCTTCAAATGCCTGGAACGGGGCCCAGCGCTCCAAAGCAGCCAACAGCCGTTCCGTGGGCTCGGCCTCGGCGTTGCGGCCTTGCAGCCTCAACACGCCCGCCAGGTTGCTCAACGCGGCCAGGTTGTGCGGGTGCCGTTTCAGCGCCTGCCGGTAGCTGCGCTCGGCGGCATGCATCAGCGCGGCCTTCTGGTACACCACGCCCAGCGTGTTGTGTGCCGGCACGAAGCCCGGGTCCTTCAGCACCGCGGCGCGGGCGTGCCAGTAAGCGGCCTGGGTTCGGCCACTGGCCAGCAGCTCAGCAGCGCGGTTGTTGTGGTACATCGCCAGCAGGGTGGTTTCATCAATGGCCTGGATGCGCGCGCCGGCAATGTCTCGGCCCGGCAGAAAGTCGATCACCAGGTCGGCATCTTCGGTCTGGCTCGCTCTGCGCACTGACGGGCGGGGTTTTTGCAGCACCACATTGATATGGCCGCTGCTCAGGTACAGCCCACCGCGCCGAATGTGGGTTTCTTCCACATCCAGCACCTGGAAGCTCACCGGCAGACCGGCGTGCTTGGCAAATGCCGCCGTCATCAGCGCCAGCGACAAGCAGTTGCCCGCGCGCCGTTCAAAGGCTTGCGCAGCGGTGCGGGTGATCGAATCGTCGTAGTGCAGGCGCAGCAGCTGGTTCTGGTACAGCGCCTCCAGCAGCACCTGGCGCCGGTCGCGCACACCTGAAGGGCCCGCCACTTGAGCCCGCAGGTGTTCGGCCGCGTAGGCCTGCATGGCCGGGCTCATGGCCATCGGGTCGGCGTCCACGGCCATTGCGCTTGCGCCAGTGTCGCTGTCGTGTGGCGACGGCGCGAAAACGGCATCAAACGGAAAGTCCACAGGCGCCGGCGGTGGCGCCAGTGGCGTTGCACAGGCGGCCAGGAAGACGGTGGTCAGCACCAGCGTCAGAGGCGGCCCCCACCGGCGGCGGGCGCTGTGGAAGGCGGTGTTCAGTGCGCTCATGATCAAGGCTCCTGTACGCGGCTGCGGGTGGGCAGCACCCGCTTCCATCATGGCACGCAGTGGCCGCAAAGGAGGCCTTTAAACTCATCGGCTTCGCCTTTTCAAGCCCGCTGGGCCCCCTGTTTCTTGGACAAGATCGTTCTGCAAATTTCCGCCGAGCTGAAGGCCCGGCCGGCCCAGGTCAAGACCGCCGTTGAACTGCTGGATGGCGGGGCCACAGTCCCGTTCATCGCCCGCTACCGCAATGAAGCCACCGACGGGCTGGACGACATCCAACTGCGTGAACTGGAATCGCGGCTGTCGTACTTGCGCGAACTGGAAGACCGCCGCGCCGTGGTGCTGAAGAGCATCGAAGAGCAGGGCAAGCTGACCCCCAATCTGCGCGCGGCTGTTGAAGCCGCACCCACCAAGCAGGACCTGGAAGACCTGTACCTGCCGTTCAAGCCCAAGCGCCGCACCAAGGGAATGATCGCCCGCGAAGCCGGCCTGGAACCGCTGGCCGACCGGTTGTTCGCCGACCCCACGCTGGACCCCTTGCTGCAAGCCGCGGGCTTCATCAACGCCGAAGCGGGCTTTGCCGATGCGCCTGCAGTGCTGGACGGCGTGCGTGACCTGCTGAGCGAACGCTGGGCCGAAGACGCCGCGCTCATCGGCCACCTGCGCGTGTGGCTGTGGTCAGAAGGCCTGCTGCAAAGCAAGCTGATCGACGGCAAGGACGGCACCAACCCCGACACGGCCAAGTTCCGCGACTACTTCGACTACGCCGAACCCATCCGCACCGTGCCCAGCCACCGTGCTCTGGCGGTGTTTCGCGGCCGCACGCAGGAATGGCTGGACGCCAAGCTGGGGCTCAGCGAAGAGGCCGTGCCTGGCCAACTCGGCCTGGCCGAAGGCCGCATCGCCATCCACCTGGGCTGGAGCCACGCCAAGCGGGCAGCAGACGACCTGATCCGCAAGTGCGTCAGCTGGACCTGGAAGGTCAAGCTCAGCCTGAGCCTGGAGCGCGACCTGTTCACCCGGCTGCGCGAAGAAGCCGAAAAGGTGGCCATCAAGGTCTTCGCCGACAACCTGCGCGACCTGCTGCTGGCCGCACCCGCCGGCAAGCGTGTGGTGATGGGCCTGGACCCCGGCATCCGCACCGGCGTGAAGGTGGCCGTGGTCAGCGACACCGGCAAGGTGCTGGACACCCACACTGTCTACCCGCACGAGCCGCGGCAGGACTGGGAAGGTTCGCTGCACACGCTGGGCCGTCTGGTGGCCACGCATGGCGTGAACCTGATCGCCATCGGCAACGGCACCGCCAGCCGCGAGACCGACAAGCTGGCGGGCGACCTCATCAAGCGCATCGCCCAATTGGCCCCCGACGTGAAGCTCGACAAGGTGGTGGTCAGCGAAGCCGGTGCCAGCGTCTACAGCGCCAGCGAATTTGCCAGCAAGGAACTGCCCGATCTGGACGTCAGCCTGCGCGGTGCCGTCAGCATTGCGCGCCGCCTGCAAGATCCGCTGGCCGAGCTGGTGAAGATCGATCCGAAGAGCATCGGCGTGGGCCAGTACCAGCACGACATCAACCAGAGCGGCCTGGCGCGCAGCCTGGACGCGGTGGTGGAAGACTGCGTGAATGCCGTGGGCGTGGACCTGAACACGGCCAGCGCGCCGCTGCTGGCACGTGTGTCGGGCTTGAGTGGCACCGTGGCCAGCAGCATCGTGCGCTGGCGCGACACCAACGGCGCGTTCAAAAACCGCAGGCAGCTGCTGGACGTGGCTGGCCTGGGGCCCAAGACCTTCGAGCAAGCTGCTGGCTTCCTGCGCATACGCGACGGCGACAACCCGCTGGACATGACCGGTGTGCACCCCGAGACCTACCCCGTGGTGCAGAAGATGCTGGCCAGCACGCAACGGCCGGTGCAGGAACTGATGGGCCGCGCCGACGTGCTGCGCGCGCTGAAGCCCGAGGCTTTTGCCGACGAGCGGTTTGGCGCCATCACGGTGAAGGACATCATCACCGAGCTCGAAAAACCCAGCCGCGACCCACGCCCCGACTTCGTCGTGGCCCGCTTCAACGAAGGACTGTCCGACATCAAGGACCTGCAAAGCGGCATGGTGCTGGAAGGCACCGTCAGCAACGTCGCACAGTTCGGCGCCTTCGTCGACCTGGGGGTGCACCAGGACGGCCTGGTCCACGTCAGCCAGTTGAGCAACCGGTTTGTCACCGACGCACGCGAGGTGGTGAAGACCGGTCAGGTGGTGAAGGTGCGCGTGCTGGAAGTGGACGTGGCCCGCAAGCGCATCAGCCTGACCATGAAACTGGACACAGCGGCGCCGGGCGCCAAGGCCGCAGCGGGCGGCGACAACCGCTACACCCCGGCCGCGCGCGACCAGCGCGCCCGCCAGGCGCCAGCGCCCAGCGCACCAGCCGGCAGCGCCATGGCCGCCGCTTTTGCAAAGCTGCAAGGGCGGCGTTGACGCCAAAGCGGGCCCTTGCAGGCGGGCTGCTGCTGTGCGCAGCAGCCGCCGCGGCGCAAGGCGCGCCCGCGCCGGCCACCGCTGCAACCACGGGTGCTGCGCAGCTGTTGCCAGCCAAACCAGCGCAGCCCCCGCCCGAGGTTCCTGCGCAAAGCATCGTCATCGAGGGCCGTTCGGTCGACGCGGCCGAACAGCGCCGCTTGGCGGTAGCCGGCACCACCGTGGTCGGCCGCGACGAACTGGACCAGTACGGCGACACCAGCGTGCTGAACGTGCTGCAGCGCCTGCCCGGCATCAGCATCGACGGCGAGACCCCCCGCATGCGGGGCATGGGTGAGGGCTACACCGTCATCCTGCTCAACGGTGACCCGGCGCCGCCGGGCTTTTCGATGGACACACTGGCGCCTGCCGACATCGAACGCATCGAGGTCACCAAGGGTCCGACGGCCGAACACGGCGGCGCGGCCGGCGTCATCAACATCATCCTGCGCGTGCCGCCGCGGCTGCGCCAGCGCGAGGCGCGGGCCTCGGGCGGCTACCGCAGCGTCGAGCCCCAGGGCCATGCCAGCCTGAGCTGGGGCGACCGTCTGGCCGGCGGCACCGGGCCCGGTGCGCAGACGCTGGGCTTCCATCTGCCCTTGTCGTTGCACACCTCGGCCAACGGTGGTGACCTGGAGGTGCAACGCAGCAGCCGTGCGCCGCAGGGCACGCCGGTCGAGCAGGTTGTGCGCGGGCGTGACGAGTGGCTGGGGCAGGGCATCAGTTTCAGCCCGCGGCTGGACTGGAAGCTGGGTGAATTCGACGCCTTGCAGTTGCAAGGGTTTGCACAGGCCAACGACTCCGACAACCGGTCCTGGCGCCAGACGCAGGTGCTGCAGGGCCCGCCCGTCACCAGCGTGGCTGATGAAGGCCGTACCCTGGGTGCCTGGCGGCTGGCGCGCGCCAACCTGCAATGGCAGCGACGCTGGGCCGGCAGCGCCCGCCTGGAGCTGAAGGCCGGGGCGCAGAGTTCACTGGCGCACAACGCCGGGCAGGCCCGTTCCAGCAATGTGGGCGGTGCTTTGACGGTGCAGCGTGTCAACACCAGCAGCAACCGCGACAGCCAGGTCACACAGGGCGGCCGCCTGCGCTTGCCGCTGACCGACGCACACACCCTGGCGCTGGGCTGGGACCTGGAGCACCGGCACCGCCGTGAACTGCGCCAGCTGTTCGAAGACGGCGTGGAAAGGCTCAGTGGCAGCCTGGGCATCCCGTTCACTGCCGATGTCGAACGCACGCGCGCCTATGTGCAGGACGAATGGGTGCCCGGCGAAGGCTTCAGTGCGCTGCTGGGGCTGCGCGCCGAAGCACTGCGCGTGCAGACCACCGACCCGGCGCGGCAGTTCCTGAACAGCAGCCAGACGCTGTCGCCGGTGCTGAACCTGCGCTATGCGCTGGATGGCCCGGGTGCGGGTAAACGCCTGCTGCGCGTAGGCCTGTCGCGCAGCGTGCGCCTGCCTGACGTCAGCACGCTGATGCCCCGCTATGCCATCAACGGCACCTACGACCGCAGCATCAGCAACACGCCGCTGGCGGCAGACAGCGCCGGCAATCCGGTGCTGCAGCCCGAACGCGCCACCGGTCTGGACCTGGCGCTTGAACAACACCTTTCAGGCGGCGGTGTGCTCAGCGCCGGTGCGTTTCACCGCAGCATCCAGGGCTTGATCAGGCGCCGCATCGTGCTGGAAAGTCTGGCCGATGCGTCCATTCCGGCGGGCGTGGCACGCTGGGTGTCGCGCCCGGTCAACTTCGGCCGCGCGCACAGCAGCGGGCTGGAAATGGAGGTCAAGGGTTCGGCCGCGCAACTGCTGCCCGCAGCGTGGAAGGCGGCGCCTTCGCTGCAACTGCGTGCCGGGGTATCGGTCTATCGGTCGCGTGTCGAACAGCTGGACGACCCCGAGGCGCGGCTGGAAGGCCAGCCGCCCTGGCAGGCCACCCTGGGCTTTGACCGCGTGGCCGACGGCAAACGCGCACAGTCCCTCAGCTACGGCTTCAACTACACGTACGTGCCCGCGTTTTCCACCCAGCAGTCCGATTTGCAGCGCGTCTGGCGCGGTGATGCAAGGCGCTTTGACGCCTACCTGGCCTGGCGTTTCAGCCGCGAAATGCAGGTGCGACTGGCGGGGCAAAACCTGTTGGCACACCCCCAGGACAGCAGCAGCCTGGTGGAAGACCTCGACGGCTTTGGCGCGCGGTCCAGCACCCACCGCAGCACCGCAGCGCAGGTCATGGCCCATCTGGTTTTGCGCTTCTGACCATGGCTGCGCTTGACCCCATTGCCCGCTTCCAGGCGCTTCAGGTTCACGCCGGCCCGCGCGCACGCGAGCACCTGCGACAGCACGGCTTGCGCGCACAGGACGTGCGGGCCGTGCCCGCCGCCGCCGGCGGCCCCAAAGGGCTGGTGCTGCTGCCCCTGGACGAGCAGATCTTCGGGCACTTTCTGCCCGCCGCTAGGCAGTCGCAAGGGCAGACAGCCCTGACGCCGTCGCCGGTTCATCTGCTGGGCGCTTCCATCGGCGCCTGGCGCATGGCGGCGGCCTGTGCGCCAGACCCCGTTCACGCCCTGGGTGTGTTGGCCGAGGACTACATCACCCAAAGCTATCCGCACCAGCCCGGGCGCATGCCGGGCGCTGATGTGGTGAGCCGCGTGTTCGGCGCCCACTTGCTTCAACGCCTGGCGCCGCTGGCCGGGCCCATCCTGAACCACGACCACTACCGCTTGCACGTCTTCACCAGCCGCGGGCGGCGTCTGCTGCACCAGCCGGGCCGTTCTGCCTTGATTGCTGGATGGGCCAGCGCCTTTGCAGCCAATGCGCGCTCGCGGTCGGGCCTGGGCAACTGGATGGAGCGTGTGGTCTTCAGCGACCCGCGCACGCCCTTGCCCTTCAGCTTGAACGACTACCCCACACAGCAGTGCGCCTTGACCGCCCACAACCTGTGCCCCGCGGTGCTCGCCAGTTGCAGCATTCCCTTTGCGTTGCAACCGGTGCAAGACGTGCCGGGCGGCCCGCCGGGAACGTATTGGGACGGTGGCATCACCGACTACCACCTGCACCTGGACTACCGCCCGCTCGGCCCCGGCCTGGTGCTGTACCCGCATTTCATCAGCCAGGTCATCCCCGGCTGGCTGGACAAAGCCTTCAAGCGGCGCCACGCGGCCACGGCGTTTCTGGACGACTTGGTGCTGCTGTCACCCAAGCCGGCATGGGTGCGGCAGTTGCCCGGCGGCAAGTTGCCCGACCGCCAAGACTTCAAGACCTGGGGCGACGACGAAGCCGGCCGGCAACGCGTGTGGCGTGCTGCTCATGCTCAAAGCCAGCAGCTGGCCGACGAGTTTGTGCAACTTGTCGGTCTGGGCCGTGGCTTTGAAGCCCAACCCTTGGCATGACGCCTGCCCCAAGCGGCGCGCCTGGGCTAAAATTTGGTTTCCAATCAGTTGCAGCAAATCCAACAAGGGCAGGAAAGGCACACCGGTTATGACACCGCGGACTACGACACCGTCTTTTGCCAAGGCCACATTCGCCTTGGCCTGATTGGTCGCGCCGTCAAGAAACCCTGTTCCTTCTCTTGCACACAAGCGCGGCACCCACCGCGCTTTTTTGTTGCCGAAATAAGGTTGACCCCATGATCCACATCACACTGCCAGACGGTTCCCGGCGCGAATACCCCGCCGCCCTGAGCGTGGCCGAAGTCGCTGCGTCCATCGGCTCGGGCCTGGCCAAGGCGGCTCTGGCCGGCAAGGTGGACGGCCTGCTGGTCGACACGAGCCACGTCATCGAGGCCGACGCCCAACTGGCCATCGTCACCGACAAGGACGCTGAGGGCCTGGACGTCATCCGCCACAGCACGGCCCACCTGCTGGCCTATGCAGTGAAGGAACTGTTCCCCGAAGCCCAGGTCACCATCGGCCCGGTCATCGAGAACGGCTTCTATTACGACTTTGCCTACAAGCGCCCCTTCACGCCGGAAGACCTGGTGGCAATTGAAAAGTGCATGAGCGAGCTGGCGGCCAAGAACGAACCTGTCGTTCGCCGCGTGCTGCCTCGCGACGAAGCCGTGGCGCACTTCAAGGGCATGGGCGAGCACTACAAGGCCGAGATCATCGCCAGCATCCCGGCCGACCAGGACGTCAGCCTGTACCGCGAAGGCGCTTTTGAAGATCTGTGCCGCGGCCCGCACGTGCCCAGCACGGGCAAGCTCAAGCACTTCAAGCTGATGAAAGTGGCCGGCGCCTACTGGCGCGGCGACCAAGCCAACGAACAGCTGCAGCGCATCTACGGCACGGCCTGGGCCAGCAAGGAAGCCCTGCAGCAGTACCTGACGATGCTGGAAGAGGCTGAAAAGCGCGACCACCGCAAGCTGGGGCGTGAACTCGACTTTTTCCACATGGAAGAAACGGCGCCCGGCATGGTGTTCTGGCACCCCAAGGGCTGGACGGTGTGGCAGCAGGTGGAACAGTACATGCGCGCCGTCTACCGCGACAACGGCTACCAAGAGGTCAAGGGCCCCCAGGTGCTGGACAAGGCGCTGTGGGAAAAAACGGGCCACTGGCAGAACTACCGCGAGAACATGTTCACCACGGAATCGGAAAAGCGCGACTATGCGCTCAAACCGATGAACTGTCCCGGTCATGTGCTGATCTTCAATTCGGCCATGCGCAGCTACCGCGACCTGCCGCTGCGCTACGGCGAGTTCGGCCAATGCCATCGCAACGAGCCCAGCGGCGCGCTGCACGGCATCATGCGCGTGCGCGGTTTCACGCAGGACGACGGCCACATCTTCTGCACCGAAGACCAGATCCTTGACGAATGCGTGGCCTACACGACCCTGCTGCAGAAGGTCTATGCCGACTTCGGTTTCACCGACATCATCTACAAGGTCGCCACGCGGCCCGCCAAGCGCGTGGGGTCCGACGAGCTGTGGGACAAGGCCGAGTACGCGGTCATGGAGTCGCTGCGCCGCTCAGGCTGTGAATTCATCGTCTCGCCGGGCGACGGCGCTTTCTACGGGCCGAAGATCGAATACACGCTGAAAGACGCCATCGGCCGCCAGTGGCAATGCGGCACGATGCAGGTTGACTTCAACACGGCTGAGCGTCTGGGCGGCGAATACGTCACTGACACCAGTGCCCGCGCGCACCCGGTGATGCTGCATCGGGCCATCGTCGGCAGCCTGGAGCGTTTCATCGGCATCCTGATGGAGCAGCACGCCGGAGCGCTGCCTGCCTGGCTGGCCCCGACGCAGGTCGTAGTGGCCGCAATCACCGAAACTCAGGCCGATTACGGCGCCGAAGTGGCGAAATCGCTGCAAAAACAGGGCCTTAGGGTGCAGTTGGATTTGCGCAACGAGAAAATCAACTATAAAATCAGAGAGCATTCAATGCAAAAAGCTCCGTTCATCCTGGTCGTAGGCGACAAGGAGAAGGCCAACGGAGCCGTTGCCGTGCGCGCTCGGGGCAATCTCGACCTCGGTGTGATGCCGCTGGCAGACTTCATCCAGAAGATCAACAGCGACATCGCTGCCAAGGTGTAAACCACCGGCGCGTTTTCGA
>JAYSXE010000168.1:0-3264 GCA_043717565.1 Burkholderiales bacterium
CTCATCAACCCGATCGCGATGGAAGAAGGCCTGCGCTTTGCCATCCGTGAAGGCGGCCGCACTGTGGGCGCCGGCGTCGTAGCCAAGATCATTGAATAAAGGGTTTCAGTCGATGGGTTCAGCCTGCGTCGCGAGCGCCGGCAGTTGGGCCTGAATCGCGCACAGCCGTACTCCAGTACGGCGAGCACGTGAAGGTCCAAATGGCAAGCGCAGCAGCAGGATGAGCCCAGCGAAAGGGGTGTAGCTCAATTGGTAGAGCGCCGGTTTCCAAAACCGAAGGTCGGGGGTTCGATTCCCTCCGCCCCTGCCACCCGCTGCTTGGAGAGCAACTTTTCCCGGCAGCGCCCGCCGGCCTCCAAGACCAGCGTCAACCGTCGTTTTTCGTCTCCCCGAGAGCCCGCCAGGTGCGTTTTTCGCCTTGCGGGCTTTGCGTCTGAAACCGGCGCCGCTTTCGCGGCAGCGCCCACAAACTATCCAGCCACCGTGAAAACGGGCGCTGAACCAGCAGAAAGTCATGTCCACGCAAGCTCCCGTCGAAACCGTCTCCACAGGCGCAGACAAGGCCAAACTGGCCGGCTCTGCTGTGCTGCTGGTGGCTGGCCTCGTGGCCTTCTACTACCTGGGCAAGCAGGACGTCTGGGTGCGTTGGCTGGCGTTGCTGGCCTTGTTTGCAGCCGGCGTGGCACTGTTCTTTTTGTCCGAACCGGGCAAGCAGTTGATCGCCTTTGGCCGTGACTCGGTGCGCGAAACGCGCAAGGTGGTCTGGCCGACCCGCAAGGAAGCCGGCCAGATGACGGGCTACGTGTTTGCCTTCGTTTTTGTCATGGCGATGTTCATGTGGGTGACCGACAAGACGCTCGAATGGGTGCTTTACGACCTGATCCTGGGCTTGCGCGGCTGACCGCCGAGGCGCAACAAACAGCCGCCGCACGAGCCACACACCAGAGAACCCGACCATGACCGAATCACAAGACGCCCTGACCCCCGCAGCCGCACCGGCTGCCGCAGTCGTCGCGCCGAGCACGAAGCGCTGGTACATCGTGCATGCCTACTCGGGCATGGAAAAAGCCGTTGAACGCAACCTGCGGGAGCGGATCGACCGTGCCGGCATGCAAGAGAAGTTCGGTCGCATCCTGGTGCCCACCGAAGAAGTGGTCGAGCTGAAAAACGGCAAGAAGAGCGTCTCCGAGCGCCGCATCTACCCCGGCTATGTGCTGGTCGAGATGGACATGGCCGACGACACCTGGCACCTGGTGAAGCACACCAACAAGGTTACTGGTTTCATCGGCGGTGCGCGCAACCGCCCGGCACCGATCTCCGAGGCCGAAGTCGCGAAAATCGTCAACCAGATGCAGGAAGGCGTGGACAAGCCCAAGCCCAAGGTCGAATGGATCGTGGGTGAGCTGGTGCGCGTCAAGGAAGGCCCTTTCACCGACTTCAACGGCGCGGTGGAAGACGTGAACTACGAAAAGAGCAAGGTCAAGGTTTCGGTCACCATCTTTGGCCGTGCCACCGGTGTAGAGCTCGATTTCGCGCAGGTCGAGAAAATCTGAAGATTCACACACCAGCCTGCCGACGCAGCCCCGGCAGGCCGTTTTGCATGGTGTTTTTGGGCTGAGTGACGAGGAGCTTCGCGGGCACGCAGTGCCTGCAGGCGTTTGAACTCGGTAGGAGTGCCGTATGGCAAAGAAAATCGTCGGCTTCATCAAGCTGCAAGTACCGGCCGGCAAGGCCAACCCATCGCCACCGATCGGCCCTGCACTGGGCCAACGGGGGCTGAACATCATGGAGTTCTGCAAGGCCTTCAACGCCCAGACCCAGCAGGGCGGCTTTGAGCCGGGCATGAAGTTGCCGGTGGTCATTACCGCCTTCGCTGACAAGAGTTTCACCTTCATCATCAAGTCGCCGCCCGCAACGGCGCTGCTGAAGAAGGCAGCCAAGATCGAAAAGGGCTCCGGCAAGGCACACCTGGACAAGGTGGGCAAGGTCAGCCGTGAGCAGCTTGAAGAAATCGCCAAGATCAAGATGAAGGACCTGAACGCCGCCGACTTGGCTGGCGCCGTGAAGATCATCGCCGGCTCGGCGCGGTCGATGGGCCTGACGGTCGAAGGAGTCTGAACATGACCAAGCTGACCAAAAAAGCAAAGACCTTCGTGGGCAAGGCTGACAGCACCAAGCTGTACCCGCTGGCTGACGCACTGGCAATCGTGAAGTCCTGCGCCACCGCCAAGTTCGATGAATCCATCGACGTGGCCGTGCAACTTGGCATTGACGCGAAGAAGTCCGACCAGGTCGTTCGCGGCGCTGTCGTGATGCCTGCGGGCACCGGCAAAACCAAGCGTGTGGCCGTGTTCGCTCAAGGCGCCAAGGCTGACGAGGCCCGCGCCGCCGGTGCCGACATCGTTGGCATGGAAGACCTGGCCGCCGACATCAAGGCCGGCAACATGAACTTCGACGTCGTCATTGCCAGCCCCGACACGATGCGTATCGTCGGTACCCTGGGCCAGGTGCTGGGCCCCCGCGGCCTGATGCCGAACCCGAAGGTCGGCACGGTCACGCCTGACGTGGCCCAGGCCGTGCGCAATGCCAAGGCCGGCCAGGTGCAATTCCGCGTCGACAAGGCCGGCATCATCCACGGCACCATCGGCCGCCGCTCGTTCGAAGACGGCAAGCTGGTGGACAACCTGCGCGCCCTGATCGATGCGCTGAACAAGTCCAAACCAGCCAGCAGCAAGGGCATCTACCTGCGCAAAGTGGCTGTTTCATCCACCATGGGCATTGGCGTTCGCGTCGACACCCAGTCCATCGCTGCCCAGGCTGCTGCCTGAGCCGCTGACTGAACAGAACGTCCGCTCCTGCGCGAGTCTGGCGCAGGGCACAAGCGGCAAAGAGTTTGGTGGGCTGGTGGCCGCAAGGCCGCCAGGTCATCCAAGACCGCTGGTGGGCTGTGGGGTGAAAGTAACCCCGCGAGCAGCCCGTAATCGAGGGCCAGGGCCTCAACGTCCGCGTTGAAGCCTGAACCCAAAGCCAGCGCAGATGGCGGTCCCGCTGTGAAGAGGTGGTCGGGTTGGAAACAACATCGAGTGTCCTGTGAACAGATGGCTGCTGATTCCGGTGTGCCGGCTGGGTGCTGACTGCATCCGAAGGCACGTTTCGCACGTTTTTATGTGTGAGGAGCAGACCTCTTGAGTCTCAATCGCAACGAGAAGGCAGCCGTGGTCACGGACGTGTCGGCGCAAGCCGCACGCTCGCAGACGCTGGCGT
>JAYSXE010000169.1:0-3260 GCA_043717565.1 Burkholderiales bacterium
GCAAAGCGCCAGGCCACGCCCGCCAGCGCCGATGATTCAGCCAGCTGGTAAAGGATGACGTGCCAGGTGCTGGCCCAGATGAGGGTGGGGGTCCAGAACAGCCAGCGGGTAGGGGTGGTGCCACTGGCACCGGTGGGGTGGTGGGGGTACTTCACATCTTGGTCAGCGGGGCACGGTGCGGTTGGATGGGCACCACGCCGCGACCTTCTTCGCGCAGCAGGCCAAGGCCGGGACCTGCGCAGGCGGTCCCGCCCGGGCAACCCCCTGATGGCTTCAGGGGGCGAACTTCGTCACCGACGCCGTGCCCCGTGCCAAGTCGCCCGGACGCATCAACAGCGGCACCGTATCGTTGGTCAAGTAGCCGGGCAGCAGGTTGCTGTAGTACGGACTGCCCAGCACGCCGCTGGTGCCGCCTGGCCAGGCCGATTCGGCGCGCATGCCCGAGCGCAAGCCCTCGGCGACAAAACGGTTCACCGCGCCGTGGCTGAACATGAAGCTCGCCGCGTCGTTGGCGCGGACGTTGAACCCGGCCACATCAACGGTGCCAAAACCGCCGTCGGCTGGATACCCCGGCAAGGCCGCGCCCAGCGGGTTGACGCTGGGCAGGTTGAACACACCGCCCAGCGGGTGTTCAAACACGATGCGGTGCAGCCGCCCCCAGCGGTAAGTTGACAAGTCGTTGGACCCACCGAACGCAGCCGCATATTCCGGCCCGGCCAGGCGGGCCAGCGCGTCGGCCAGGCTCTTCAGCAGCAGGATGTCGCGCCTGTCGGCGGCCGAGTCCACACCCGGCACGTTGAAGAAGTTCAAGCCCGACACGCCAACCCCTGGCTGCTGACGTTGCAACAAGGTCTTGAGCGCGGTCAGCGTCAGGTCGGAACCGGGCTTGGGCAGGCTGACACCCGCTTGCAGCGACACGCCGTCGAGCGTGGCGTCGATGGTGTTGGCGATGAACTGCGCGCGCCACACCGTGTACAGCGTGGTGGCCACACTGTCGGCCACCTCCTGCAAGCTGGGTTGGCCGAGCACGCCGTTCTGATCAGCAGCGTCATAGCCCTGCGCAATGCCGGTGGGTGCCTTGAAGCTCCACGACGCCAGGCGCGACCGGGCGTCTTGCATCGCCGCGGGCGCGGCCAGGGCACCCAAAGTAGCTGGCACACCGGGCTGGACGGCCCGCGCGAATGCCTGAAGCAAATAGGGAACGAAGGTCGCCGCGTCGGGCAGCACTACGTCGGCTTGTATGGCCTGCATATCGGTAAATGTCAGCGGCCGTTGTGCCAAGCCGCTGGATATCAGCTGGGTGATGCGCCCGGCGCGCAGCCCCGCGTCATAACCTGCATTCAGGTAGTACAGGCCACCGGCCGGACGCAAGGTGTTCAGCGGATCGTTGTCGAGCACGGTGCCCGCGGGGTCGTTGTTGGCATTGACGAACCAGCCGCTGGGCGGGTTCAGCAGTTGCGGCATCTCGCTGGCCGGCAGAATTTGATACGGAATGGCCTGTCCGGGCGGCAGCACCTGCAGCGGCAGCCAATCGTTGCCGCCCGTGCCATTGCGGATGAACCAGGGCGGCACACCGTTGACAGTGCCCAACTGCAGGTCTTCGCGCAGCGGCACTTCCGAGGCGGCGAAATAGGCGATGTTGCCGTCGATGTCGGCGTAGGCCAGGTTCTGCGTGCCTGAATCAAAAAACGGCAGGCCGCGTTTGAAATCGTCCAGGTTGCGCGCCTGGTTCCAGATGCGCAGGGCGTCGAGTTCGCGGGTGCCGCTGAAACCGGTGTACTGCACGCTGAGCGCAGCGCCCGTGGTGGCGTCGAATTCGACGATCGGCCCATTGTTGCGATGCGGAACGATCAGCGTCACGGCCGGCACGGTGCCACCCGAGGGCACGGTGGCCAGGTTGTCCATGACCCCGTCGAGCTGGTTCACGCGGAAGGTTTGCGGAATCGCAGTCACAGGTTTCAGAATTCCCAGATGAACCGCGCTCAAGCCGCTGGGCGATGCCGCGTCGGGCACCAACTGTTCCAGGAACACGTCGGTCACGTCCAGCGGGCTGACCGTGGCACCCCAGGCGATTTGCCGCGTTTGCCCGACAACGACGAAGGGCGCACCCGCAAAGCTGTTGCCCATTACGTCGGTGCTGCTGCCGCCGCCGTTCAAGTGGATGGGATAGAACGTTGATGCCAGCTGCAGCGCGAGGTGCGGGTCGTTGGCCACCATCGGCCGCCCGCTTGCGCTGCGCCAGCCCGCCACTGCCCACTGGTTGGACGCCGGGCGCTGGTCGCGGCTCATCCTGTCCTTGAAGAACGGTAACGCGCGCACGCGTTGCGCGTAGCGGCGCGCCAGCGTGTTTGCATGCTGACCGTCGTGCAGCCCATCACGCAGGCGCCAGCTGCCGTTGGCCGACGGCGCGGCCGGCTGCGTCTGCATGGCGTCGGGCACGGTCGATGCTGAAGAGAAAGGCTGCGAACGCCACAGGTCCTGGCTGAACAGCGCGCCACCACTGCTTTCGCCGAAGACCGCCACGTAGGTCTGCAGCGCAATCGTGTTGTCGATGTCTTCGAGGCCAAACGACAGCGAGAAAGTGATCGACTTGGCCACTGTCATGCCGTCCAGTGCCGTCCAGGGCTGAAACCGTCTGATTTCAAGCGCTGCGTACTCGGGCGGCAGCGATGCGGCACCCGCCACATAGGCGTTGACGCCACGTGCGTACGCCACCAGCGCTGCCCTTGACTCGGGCGAAATGGCGGCCAAGGAGCGTTCGGCGGCGCGCCGGATGCCAATGGTGCGCAGGTTGACGTCACTGGCCAGCGCCGCCGGCCCCAGCAGCTCAGCCAACGTGCCGCTGGCGCGCCGCCGAGCCGTGTCCATCTGGAACAGGCGATCCTGCGCGTGCACGTAGCCCTGCAGGAAATACAGGTCGTCATCGTTGTTCGCACGGATGTGGGCGATGCCGTGGACATCGCGCGTTACTTCGGCGGCGGCCTTCAGGCCCGACAGCCTGACCGGCACCCCAGACGGCGGGGCTGCCATGAGCGGCAGCTGCGACGTTGCCAAAGCCAAGCCGATGAGCGTACGAACAAAAGACAGGGGTTGCATGTGGATTTCCAGTAAAGCTGGGTTGCCCACTGTAAGCGCCGCAAAAGTGACTGTCCACCAGGTGCGCGATTGCCACAATACGGGTGCAATTGGATCGAAGACTTCCCCGCACCGGTTCTCTTGCTCGGGGCAATCTTGTCGACTCCCTCGCGGTCGAGGGCGTT